>CAUDYH010000170.1 GCA_958453575.1 uncultured Collinsella sp. | reverse complement strand
GGCCCCGATGCCGTTATCGGCCGCGATACCGTCGTGTGGCCGCAGACGCACCTGATCGGCCACGTCACCGTGGGCGAGGAGTGCCAGCTCGGCCCCAACAGCCGCCTCACCGACACCACCGTCGGCAGCGGCTGCGTCATCGACGAGACCATCGCCATCGAGGCCGTCATCGAGAACGGCGTCGACTGCGGCCCGCGCGCCTACCTGCGCCCGGGCACCCACATGCTCGACGGATCCAAGGCCGGCACGCACGTGGAGATCAAGAAGTCCACGATCGGCGAGGGCTCAAAGGTGCCGCACCTGTCCTACATCGGCGACACCACCATGGGCTCCGGCGTCAACGTGGGCGCGGGCTCCATCACCTGCAACTACGATGGCGTGCACAAGCACAAGACCGTCATCGGCAAGGACGCCTTCATTGGCTCCGACACCATGATGGTCGCGCCCGCCCAGATCGGCGACGGCGCGCTCGTGGCCGCTGGCTCCGTCATCACCGAGCCGGTCCCGGCAGACGCGCTCGGTCTGGGCCGCGCCCGTCAGGTAAATATTGAGGGCTGGGCCGCCGATTACCGCCGCCGCCTGCACGAGGACGACGAGGTATAACGTTTTACCAAGCACAAAAGGAGCTGCTCCATGGGGGCGGCTCCTTTTTCTATCGTGACCTGCGCAACCGGATGAGTGGTCGGTTCGTGTCCGTTGGCGGTAAAGACGTTATCAGGACCCGATAAACCCCGCCGCGCGGTTACAATGCAACAAGGCATCTATATGGCATTCGATGTATAAAGGAGAAGGGTAATGCCGATTAATGATCCCGAGAAGTCGGAGAATATGCGCAAGTCCATCCGCGTGTATTCCGGTTCCTCCAACCGTCCCCTCGCTCAGAAGATTGCTGAGTACCTTGGGGTCGAGCTTTCGGGCCTTACGCTAAAGCAGTTCGCCAATGGTGAGATTTACGCCCGCTACGACGAGACCGTCCGCGGCGCCGACGTCTTCCTGATTCAGTCCGTGGCCGGCGGCAACGTCAACGACATGCTCATGGAGCTGCTCATCGCCACCGACGCTGCCAAGCGCGCATCCGCCCGCTCCATCACCGCCGTTATCACCCACTACGGCTATGCCCGCCAGGACCGCAAGGCCGGCCCGCGCGAGCCCATCACCGCCCGCCTCGTCGCCAACCTGCTCGAGCGCGCCGGCGTCAACCGCATCATCACCCTCGACCTGCACCAAGGCCAGATCCAGGGCTTCTTCGATATCCCGGTTAACCACCTGTCCGCACTGCCGCTGTTTGGCCAGTACTACAACGACATGCACTTCGACACCGACAACCTGGTTGTCGTCTCCCCCGACGTGGGTCGCGCCAAGGCCGCCAAGAAGCTGTCCGACATGCTCGGCTGCGACCTGGCCATCGCCCACAAGGGCCGTCCGCGCCACAACGCCGCCGAGGTCATGGGCATCATCGGTGACATCAAGGGCAAGACCTGCATCATCAACGACGACATGATCGACACCGCTGGCACCCTGTGCGCCAACGTCAAGGAGCTCAAGGCTATGGGCGCCGGCGACATCTACGTCTGCGCCACCCACGGCATCTTCTCCGGTCCTGCCATCGAGCGTCTGAACGACGCCCCCATCGTCGAGTGCGTCGTCACCGACGCCATTCCCGTCGAGGTCGGCGGCAAGATCAAGACCATCTCGGTCGCCGAGGAGTTCGCCCAGGCCATTTCCGCCGTTTACCACGAGGAGCCCGTCTCCACGCTCGTCGGCGGCGACTTCGCGCTGTAGTCTGCCGCGCATCGCATCATCTTTGATGCTTTTAAAGGGTCGGAAGCTCGCTTCCGACCCTTTTTCTATCCCTCGCCAACCTTCCCTGGACAATTAGTTCAGATACGTATTTTTTTAAAGCCCCAAAGGGCCGTTCGGAGCCTTCTGAGCTCCCCGGCGGATGCCATGCCGCCCAAAGCTCATCGTTTTCGAGTACAACCTCCGCATATTTACCCTCAAATCGCCCTCAAAGGCCCTTAGAAACACCTCGAACGCCCGCCGCCTTATACGTATCTGAACTAACTGTCCAGTAGCCATCGTCAACCTTCTCGGCAGAGCTCAATTTCCTGCAATCCCCTCAACCGATTCCACCGATTTCCTAACACCCGGCCGTTCATGGCGCCCAGCACCCCGCTGAGCGAAAAGAACGGTATGGCGGTCGCATTCTGCCGCCAACTTAGTACGTTATAGCTATGACGACCGTGATTTCACATTTCTCCGCCCTCCGCGCAATTCGTCGCGCACGACGGGCGTACTCTGCCCTACCCTGGAGCTCCATTGATAGTGAACAGCAAGCACAGGCCTTGGCTAGCTGCATTCCCAATAATGACGCGATAGACTTTGGCGCACTTTCGATACTCGACGCCTGGAATGAAGATGATTCCGAGCTGCTCGATCTTCTCGTTTCAAACGAAGGCAACCGACGCCCCGACAAGCGACTTCTTCAGCATATTCTCTCCGCTCCGCTTCCTGAAGGTGCAATTATGCACGTCGAGGCCGACATCTACGCAACGTCTCCTGCCATGACAGCCATGCTTTGTTCTAAAAATGAATCAGTCGCCAAAACCTTGATGCTTCTCATGGAACTGGTCGGAACTTACTCCCTTCCTCCCGGGGCAACATACCCCATTGCCCATGACGACATCTGGCCCAAGGGCGATGGCTACGAAGCGACGGGCGATCTTGATTGCCTGGGCAACCAGTCAGCGGCCGAACAACAGAACGAAACCCGCTATGAACAGGCGCACTACAAATGCAAGCCCGCCACGACCATCGAAGAGCTCGAGGCGGTCGCACGGTTCGCCAAAAGTAGCTCATACGCCTCGTTTCGCACGGCAGTCAAACTCGCCCGGGCTGGATCCGCATCCCCAGCCGAATCCCTAATGTTTGCCGTTCTCGGAGCGCCCATGCGCTTTGGCGGATTCGGATGTTGCAGCCTGCCCATGGGAGGCCTGCAACTCAACCATCGAATCGACTTCGATACTCTTGCGGTCAACATGTCCTCGGGCATCCCCTATGCCATCTGCGACCTATATTGCCCGGCAGCCGGAGTCGACAACGAATACAACGGAATTGGGCATGAGCTTCAAAACGCTCGCATCCACGATGGCAATCGAAATAATGGCCTCAAGGCCATGGGCATCCACGTCCTGGTTATCAATCGCGACCAAATGAAAGACCTTGTTGCACTCGAAGCCTTCGCCCAAACGATGCATCGACTCGCAGGAGTCCGATTCCGGTACCGTATCAAGGGCTATCGCAAGCGACAGGCCGCTTGGCTCAACGCTCTGCGGGCCGGAACCGGCCTCGCGCCGGTCTAAACGGCGAATCACCCGTGCGCCGTCGAGCAGGGCTGGGCAGTTAGTTCAAATACGTATAAATGGACGCATTGAATTAGACTGTTTTGCAGCTATCTCTATACCATTCGCCCTATTTGAAGGCAGGGTAGACTTCAAAACAGCGCCATATGGACTAACTAAAGCTCCAAAACAACGTATCGGCATTGAATTGAGTAATTCGAGTCCTCAGAACTTATACGTATCTGAACTAACTGTCCACCTCGGATTTCGACGGCCGTCCAAACGCCCCCAAACGCCCTCAATTACCCTCCATTTGACAGCGGCAACAGGGTCGCTCACCATAGCAGGCGACAAATCAACGAAAGGATGAACATGGCAGCTGCACAGCCGCTTAAGATTCGCATGGTTGCCGGGCTTGGCAACCCGGGCGAGGAATATGCCGAGACCCGCCACAACGCCGGCTTTAAGGCGATTGACGAGCTGGCCCGTCAGGCCGGCGTCACGTACTGGAAAAACCAGGCCGGCGCCGAGGTCGCACTCATCAACATCAACGATCCCGAGGAAGAGGGTGGCAAGCGCCAGATCGTGCTGGTCAAGCCGCAGTCGTACATGAATACCTCGGGCGGCCCCATCTCCAAGCTCTGCCGCGAGTACAAGATCAAGGCCGAGGAGCTGCTCGTAATCCACGACGAGCTCGATATTCCCGCCGGCGACGTGCGTGTTAAGGTGGGCGGCGGCCATGCTGGCCACAACGGCCTGCGTTCCATCATCGACAAGATGGG
>CAUDYH010000169.1 GCA_958453575.1 uncultured Collinsella sp. | reverse complement strand
GCCACCGGCAAACTGGATGGTCTCGCCCGCGCCGCGCAGACTGTCGAGTACAAAGGCGCCCAGCTTACCGGCGCCCTCGCGGCTCTGGCGGCCGGTGGTGCCGCATGCCTTGGCCGAGGTCAGGGGCAGCAGCACGCCCAGGACCGCGTAGGCCACGAGCGCGATGCCCGCGAGCTCGGGGCTCACAGCCAGCAAAAAGCCCTCAAACACAACGGTGCAGACCAGAGCTATGGCAATGGGCGAGATGGTGTGCGCGTAGAAGACCTCGAGCAGCTCGATATCCGAGGTGACCAGGCTCACGAGCTCGCCCTTGCCGCGGCCCTCGAGCTTGGCGGGGGCGAGCTGGCGCAGGGCGCCAAACACCAGGTCGCGAATGTGTGCGAGCAGACGGAATGCGATGTAATGGTTGCAGAGCTGCTCGCCGTAGTGGAGCGGCCCGCGCGCGATGCCGCAGGCGGCACAGGCCGCGCATGTGACGATAAGACCAAGCCCCAAGGCGTTGCGGCCCAGCGCGGCCATAAGGCCAAGGGCGCCAAAGGCCGGCACGAACGCGGCGGTGAGCATGCCGATGCTGCCCAGCGCGACGGCTAGCACAAGCCAGCCGGCAAGCGGTCGGACGAGCCCCATCATGCGCCACATGATGGACGGCGCCGAGCGACGGGCGCGGCCGGAGTCAGGCACCGCGGCAGCGGAAGACGAGCCGGCACCGTTGAGGCCATCGGTACGGGCGGTGCTGCCGTCAACAGCCTCAACCGCGCCGGCATCCTCGGCATCACCCTCCGCATACGCATATGCCGAGAGCTGCTCCTGGCTGTTCCACATGCGCGCATAGGCGCCCGCGGTTGCCAAGAGCTCGCCGTGAGTCCCGCGCTCGGCAATGCGACCGCGTTCCAGCACCAGAATCTGGTCGGCGTCCACGATCGTCGACAGGCGGTGTGCCACCACAATTACAGTGTGCTCGCCGGCAAGCGATGCGATGACCTCGCCGATCGCGGCTTCGCTCGCAGCGTCCACATTGCTCGTAGCCTCGTCAAACACATAGATCGGCGAGTCGTGCAGCAGGGCGCGTGCCATGCACACGCGCTGGCGCTGGCCACCCGAAAGGTTGGTGCCGCCCTCGTTAATCACCATGTCGAGCCCGCCGTTGGCCTGCACAAAGGCCGCCACGCGCGTGCGGCCGAGCGCGCGCAAAAGCTCGGCGTCGGTGGCGTTGGGCTGGGCGAGCAGCAGGTTGTCGCGCAGGGTGCCGGCAAACAGGTAGCCGTTGGTGGGCACCAGGGTGACGGCACGCATGAGTGAGGCGGCCGTGGCATCGCGCAGCTCGACGCCGCCAATGCGAACGCTGCCACGGTAGGCACCCTTGCGGCCCGCGATAATCCCCGCGATCGTGGACTTGCCGCCGCCGCTTTCGCCCACGAGTGCCACGAGCGAGCCGTGCGCAATGGTCGCGCTGGCGCTGTCCAGCACCGTGCGGTCGCCGTATGCATAGCTCACGCCCGCGAGCTCGATATCGCCGCGACCGTCAAGCTCAACATCGCCGCGCTCGGGCTCGGGCGTATCCAAAATGCCAAACATGCGGCGCGAGGCGGCCATGCCGTTCATGGCCGTGTGGAACAGCGATCCCAGGCGGCGCATGGGCAAAAAGAACTCCTGTGACAGAAAGACGATGAGGAAGGCAGCCTCAAAGCCGATCTTGCCCGTGGCGAGCTGCAGCGTGGCTACGATAATGCCGAGCGCGGCGCCCATATAGACGACCAGGTCCATAACGCAAATGGAGCGCAGCTGCATCACCAGCAGGCGCATGGTCGCCGTGCGGAAACGCTCGGACTCGGTGTTGATACGCTCGTGCCAGCTGCGATCGGCCTGGTAGACCTTAAGGGTGGTGAGACCCTGCACGGCCTCCAGGAACATGCCGCCAAGATCGACATAGCTGCCCCAGTACTCGGCACCGATCTTTTTGGCGTTGCGCATGACCATCATAATGGAGACGGGGATGACCGGAACGCAGGCGAGCAGCAGCGCGGCGGGAAGACCCGCCTGGCCCACGAGCAGTGCAAACAGCGTGATGGGTGCCAAGCCCGCAAAGAAGAGCTGCGGCAGGTAGCCGCCAAAGTACACCTGGAGTTGCGTGGCGCCCTCGACGCTGGTCTGGATGGCCTCGGCGGTGGGGACGGTCTCGGTGTAGGAGGGGCCGAGTGCGGTGAGCTTGTCGTAGACGAGCGAGCGCACGCGGCGGACGGCCTCGAACGCGGCCTTGTCGCCGGCGCGTTGGGCCAGGTAGATGGAGACGGCGCGCACGATGGTGGCGGCGGCGAGCGGCAAGGCCGCCTGTGCGAGGGCGTCGACGGCGAGCGCGGCGGAAAGACCGTCCGTGACGATGCCGCCCAAGATGCGCGCAAGCACCCACATCACCGTGATGTTTGCCATGAGCGCGATCCACTTAAACAGGACGCTTGCCATAATGTGGGGCGTTGCCTGCGGAACCAGGGAGAAGAGCCGCTTCTCGAACATGAAACCTCCTATACCGTAACGGTGCCGGGCGGGGTTCTCGGCAGCCGCTTAGTTAGCCAAATGCAACTAGAGTAACATCGTGCAGCGGGTAAGTATGCCGAGGGTTATTTTTTGGCCGATGAACTGCGTAGAAAGTTCAAAATAGTTGAGTGCGGCGAACTTTGTGGTGGACGGAGTGCGCGCGCAATTCTGATCGTGTGCGGCCCCGCTCCAAAACGTGTACGTCAGCCTCCAAAACCGACAAAAAATGGCATGTTTGGAGGCTGACGTACATGTTTGGATGGGGGCGAGGGCGGCGACGGACGAAAGTCGCACCTATCCCATGACGCCGCCCCTGTGCCACGTCCGATGTGCTAGCGTTTGGGTGAATAAAACGAGCCCGTGCGGAAAGGATCCGGACCGTATGCAACGTGGAAGTACATCTCCGCTGTCCCGCGAGACCGATGCGCCCGAAACCATCGTCAAGCTGGAGTGCGACATCGACGATGCGTCGCCCGAGGTGCTCGCCTATGCCGCCGACCGCCTGCGCGAGGCGGGCGCCCGCGAGGTGCACTGGCTGCCTCTCTACTGCAAAAAAGGTCGCCCCGGCTGGCAGCTGCAGGTGATCTGCTCGCATGAGGATATCGAACGTCTACAGACGATTATCTTTTTGGAAACCACGACCAATGGCATCCGCCGCCAGGTGATGGAACGCGTTTGCCTGCCGCGCCGATTCGAGCAGGTGACAACGCCTTGGGGCGAGGTGTCCGTTAAGGTGGCGACCCTGCCCGACGGCAGCGAGCGCGCGGCTCCCGAGTACGAGGATTGCGCCCGTCTTGCCCGTGAGCACGGCGTGCCGCTCCAACGCGTGATGCAGGCGGCACAAGCCTCGGCACTGCGATTTGAGTAACGCGGCCGGCGACATCTCGCGCCCGGCCACATCAGCCCCACCCGAAAGGACCACCATGAAATACCTCATCGCTTCCGACATTCACGGCTCGGCATACTGGACCGAGCGTCTGGTCGCCGCAATCGAATCCGAGCAGCCCGACCGCATCGTGCTGCTGGGCGACCTGCTCTACCACGGCCCGCGCAACGACCTGCCGCGCGACTACGCCCCCAAGCGCGTGATTCCGCTGCTCAACGCCCTGGCCGACCGCATCATCGCCGTCCGCGGCAACTGCGACGCCGAGGTCGACCAGATGGTGCTCGACTTTCCCGTCATGGCGGACTACGCCACGCTGTTCGATGAGGCCGGCCGTGAACTGTTCCTGACGCACGGCCACGTCTTTGGCGCCGGCATGCACAACAGCGTCGACCACGTGCCCGCGCTGCCCGAGGGCTCCGCGCTCGTCTACGGCCACACGCACATCAAGGTTAACGAGGCAAGCGAGGCGCACCCGGGCCTGTGGCTCTTCAACCCCGGCAGCGTGAGCATCCCCAAGGACGGTACGCACAGCTACGGCATCTACGAGGATGGCGCGTTCCGTCACGTGGTCCTGGAGGAGGAATAACCATGGCGCAGCACATGGCTCAGCAAAATGCCGAGAGTTCGCGCGACCTGTCCACGCTGGTCGACGCGTCGGCCGAGCTGCAGCATCTGGTGCAGACCATCTGGCGCCTGCGTCAGCCCGATGGCTGCCCGTGGGACCGCGAGCAGACGCACCGCA
>CAUDYH010000168.1 GCA_958453575.1 uncultured Collinsella sp. | reverse complement strand
ACTCTGTGGAGACGGCCAAGAAGCTTGAGGGCGTAAGGTTCACCATTCAAGCCACGACTCCTGACGACGCGTCCTCCAATGACAAGTTTGTCCAAGAGAAAGGCAATCTCGGCGCTGATCCTCATGAGTTCACGACTAATAAAAATGGCGAGATCAGCGTAGCGGGTCTCGATGCCGGCACCTACACGGTGCACGAGGTCGAGGGCAGTAACCCCGGCTACAACACGCTGAAAGACTTTAACTTCACCATTGAAGCCAATGGCCTTGATAAGCTCGAGGGCGAGAAGCTCGATGATAACACCGACCCGAATACGCTGAAGGTAACCGCGGGGAGCAATAATCCCACCATGGTTACCCCGTCAGCCGACGGCGGCACCATCACCCTTACCGTCAAGAACGAGAAGGGCTCTGGCCTCCCGCTGACCGGTCTCAACGGCGTGACCTTCACTTGGATCGCTGGTGGCGCGGTGCTGTGCATCGGCGTGGCGCACCTCATCCGCAGCCGTAAGCAGGCTGAGGAGTCCGAGCAGGAGTAACGCTCACTCATCCATCCCCTTGGCAGGTGGGATGTGATGGCCATGAGACTTGCGGACACCTTTCTCGTCCATCGACGTTCTTGCTTTGCCATTCTCTTTTCGGGGCAGACTCCGCACTGGAGTCTGCCCCGTTTTGTATCTGCGAGCCCGCGCTGCGCTATCCTGCTTGGTGCAGCTCTCTAGCGTAACCTGACGAAAGTGGTGTGGCCGATGTCACGTGCAAACAAACACTCCAAGCCCGCGGGCGGCAAGCGCCGTCGCAAGCGACTGCCGCGTTGGGCCGACCGGCTCATCACCATCGTTATCATCCTTATTGGCGTGGGCCTTATGACCTGGCCGTGGATCTTGGACCGGCTCGAGGCCTCGGGCGTGTTCAACCAGATCAGCACCGTGTCCAGCACCGTGGACGCGCTGTCTGCCGAGGAGCGCGAGCGCATCTTGCTGCAGGCGCGCTCCTATAACGAGCAGCTTGCCGGCGAGGCCACCGAGCTTCCCGCCGACCAGATCGAGCCCTACGCTCAGCAGCTCATCTTTGACCGCGACCCCATGATGAGCTGGGTCGAGATCCCCTCCATCGATGTGAGCATGCCCATCTACCACGGCACGAGCGAAGAAGTCCTCATGGCGGGCGTCGGCCACCTGGAGGGCACGAGCCTGCCGGTGGGCGGCACCTCGACGCATTGCGTGCTCACCGCGCACTCGGGCATGCGCAACCTGAGCATGTTCGACGACATTCACTCGCTGGAGCCCGGCGACCTGGTGCTGCTGCACACCATGAACAAGACGCTCGCCTACAAGATGGTGGACTCCGAGGTGGTGCTGCCCGAGGAGATGGAGTCGCTGACCATCGAGCCCGGCGCCGACAAGGTGACGCTCGTCACCTGCACGCCCTACGGCGTGAACGACCATCGCCTGCTGGTGCATTGCGTGCGCACCAAGTACAACAAGAAGGACGTCGACAAGCAAAAGTCGCTGGCCGGTCGCCACTGGGGCAAGCGCGAGTTTGCCGTGCTCATTGTGGTCGTGGCCATTGTGCTGTTGCTGCTGGACATCGTGATCCACGCGGTCCGCAAGCGCCGCAAGGCCAAGGCCTCAGCATAGGGCATTCTCCAGAACCACCACAATGGGGGCAGGCACCTTTGTGGTGGTCGGGACTTCCAAACCATCACAACATTCGATGAAAATCGCGATTTTGGCGAAAAGCGTCGAATGTTGCGATGGTTTTCGTTGTGGGCGGGACGGTTTTCGTTGTGGGCGACGCGGTTTTCGCTATGGACGGTGCGGTTTCGCTGCAGAGCCGCCAGCCCGCAGCCTGCCAATCCACCGCCCTCGTTACGTTTTCGCTGCATTTAGGTAAAGCGCCTGCTCCAAGCCGGCGCTGCCCTGTATACTAGAGCGGTTTATCTGTTATGCGGAAGGGAGCGCCTATGGCACTCAGCGAGAAAGACGTGCGCGGCATCGCCGAGTACGCAAAGATCGCACTGACCGATGACGAGCTCACCCAGATGACGTCCTATATGAACGACGCCGTCCAGATGCTCGAGCCCGTCTTGCAATATGACTTACCCGACGTGGAGCCCACGTTCCATCCCATCGGAAGCCTGTCCAACGTGATGGGCGATGACCTGCGCGAGCCCGAGCGCGACCTGCCGCTCGACGTCGCGCTCGAAAACGCTGGTAGCGCGCGCGATCGCTACTTCCGCGTGCCGTCCATTTTGGGAGAGGGGGAGAGCGAGTAATGGCGCAGAGCTTCGATTCCCTTACCGCCGCCCAGATCGCCGCGGGCGTTGCCGCCGGCGACTTTACCGCTACCGAGGTGGCCCAGGCCTCCCTTGCCGCCATCGAGGCGCGCGAGGGCGGGGTTCAGGCATTCCTGCAGGTGGCGCCCGAGCTTGCGTTCGAGGCTGCTGCGCGCGTGGATGCCGACCGTGCCGCAGGCAAGCCGCTGCCCCCGCTTGCGGGCGTGCCGCTGGCCATCAAGGACAACATGAACCTCGTGGGCACGCGCACTACCTGCGCTTCCCGCATGCTCGGGGACTACCAGAGCGTCTACACCGCCACCTGCGTCCAGCGCATGCTCGATGCCGGCTGCCTGCCCATGGGCAAGGCCAACATGGACGAGTTTGCCTTTGGCAGCTCCACCGAGAGCTCGGCGTTCCACCGCACCAACAACCCCTGGGATACCGAGCGCGTGCCCGGCGGCTCCTCGGGTGGCTCCGCTGCGGCCGTCGCCGCGGGCGAGGTCGCGCTCTCGCTGGGCTCGGACACCGGCGGCTCCATTCGCCAGCCGGCGAGCCTCTGCGGCGTGGTGGGCTTTAAGCCCACGTATGGCGCTGTGAGCCGTTACGGCGTGGTTGCCTTTGGCTCGTCGCTCGACCAGGTGGGCCCCTTTGGCCGCACGGTCGAGGATGTCGCGCTGGCCATGAACGCGCTTACCGGCGCGGGCCATGATCCGTACGACTGCACCAGCCAGGATTGCGCCGTCGACTTTACCGAGCATCTCAACGACAGCATCGAGGGTAAACGCGTGGGCATCATCCCCGCGTTTATGGAGGCCGAGGGCCTGACGCCCGAGGTCAAGGCCGCTGTTCAGCGCGCCGCCCAGGAGCTGCAGAACCAGGGCGCCGAGCTGGTCGAGGTCGACCTGCCGCACCTGGACGCCGCCATCGCCGCCTACTACGTCATCGGCCCGGCCGAGGCGTTCTCCAACTTGGCTCGTTTCGACGGCATTCGCTACGGCTATCAGGAAGAGGGCTGCGCCAACCTGTCCGACCAGAGCTCGCTTTCGCGCGCCCACGGCTTTGGCGCCGAGGCCAAGCGCCGTCAGATGCTCGGCGCCTACCTGTTGAGCTCGGGCGTGTACGACAAGTACTACTACGCCGCACAGAAGGCTCGCACACTCATCACGCAGGATTACGACGCCGCGTATGCCAAGGTGGACACCATCCTCATGCCCGCCTCGCCGCGCACGGCCTTTAAGTTTGGCGAGATCAGCGACCCCACGCAGATGTATCTCTCCGACCTGTACACCATCTCGCTCAACATTTGCGGCAACGGCGGTATCTCGGTGCCGCTGGGCCTGGGCGAGGACAGCAAGCTGCCCGTTTCTGCCCAGCTGGTGGGGCCTGCCTTTAAGGACCGTCAGCTGCTCACGTTTGCCCGCGCCCTGGAGCGCGGCTTTGCCGATGCCGCCACGGGTGCGCCCGCGCTTTCCGTAGCGCCCGATTTTGCCGGGAAGGGAGGCGAGCTGTAATGAAGGAGCTTTCCGAGGTCCTGCAGGATTGGGAGGCCGTGATCGGCCTGGAGATCCATACCGAGCTCACCGCACTCGATACCAAGATGTTCTGCAACTGCAAGCTCAGCCACGATGACGAGCCCAACGCCAACGTGTGCCCGGTGTGCCTGGGCCTGCCCGGTGCGCTGCCGGTGCCCAACAAGCGCGCCATCGAGAGCATCGTCAAGGCAGGTCTCGCCACCAACTGCGAGATCCAGCGCCACTCGATGTTCTACCGCAAGCACTACTTTTATCCTGACATGGCCAAGAACTTTCAGACCACGCAGGGTCCGGTCGCCTTTGCCATGTACGGTCACCTGGACCTGGACGTGACCGGTCGCGGTGCCGCCGAGCGCCCCGACTGCGCATTT
>CAUDYH010000167.1 GCA_958453575.1 uncultured Collinsella sp. | reverse complement strand
TTTTCGTCACCAGGCGCTGCGGGCTAGATGCATAAAGGAAACTCCTTCATTTGTTGATAGGTCAACATTTGTTCGACCGATTGTACTCATCGGCGTCCGCATATGGCTTGCAAATCGTTAATCAATCAACATCTTCACATGCCGAAAATTGTTTTATTAAAAATCATTCCTAATAGGCTTCACATTCGGTCGCATTTATGGATAATAGAACTCGTCAAGACGCACGTCCGGAGAGGGCCCTTACGGGACCGGACGAGCGCACCATCGCCATCGATCGAAAGGATCGAATTATGAAGTTTGTTTGCCCCGTTTGCGGTTATGTGGAAGAGTTCGACGGCGACCAGCTGCCCGAGGATTTCAAGTGCCCCCAGTGCGGCGTTCCCGGCTCTCGCTTCCTGAAGCAGGAGGAGGGTCAGCTCGAGTGGGCTGCCGAGCACGTCGTGGGCGTCGCCAAGATGGAGGGCGTCTCCGAGGACATCGTTGCTGACCTGCGCGCCAACTTTGAGGGCGAGTGCTCTGAGGTCGGTATGTACCTGGCCATGGCTCGCGTCGCTCATCGCGAGGGCTATCCCGAGATCGGCCTGTACTGGGAGAAGGCTGCCCACGAGGAGGCCGAGCACGCCGCCAAGTTCGCCGAGCTCCTGGGCGAGGTCGTGACCGACTCCACCAAGAAGAACCTCGAGATGCGCGTTGAGGCCGAGAACGGCGCCACCGCCGGCAAGACCGATCTCGCCAAGCGCGCCAAGGCCGCTGGTCTCGATGCCATCCACGACACCGTGCACGAGATGGCTCGCGACGAGGCTCGCCACGGCAAGGCTTTCGCCGGCCTGCTAAAGCGCTACTTCGGCTAAGCCAAACGCCTGAGACATAACCTCTAGCTCGAAGAAGGCCCGGACCGTATTGGTTCGGGCCTTTTCGTTGGCTTATTGCAGTTGCTCCTGAAGAACACTGAGCGACTGAGAGCTCAGGTCGTCGTATTGTATGAGGACGCGAGATGGAGCGTTCTTAGTCGATGCCCGATCACCCGTCCACAGGCAATCGGCGATGTTGACATAGGAAATACGAGCGTCAGCGAGAGCCTTCGCGAAACTCTCCCCTGCCTTGTCCTCGGCCAGGGCAACAGTGCAGTAAAGGCCCGCGTCTGCATGCTCGATCGAGACCTCCCCTGCCGGAAACGCTTTCCGTACAAGCGCTGCCAGGCCATCGCGTGCCTCGCGAGCACGCACGCGCACGCGGTTCACATGCCGCTCGTAATCACCCGATTCCAGCAAGCGCGCTAAAGCGACCTGGTCAACAGAACTTACCGACGAGGCGTAGAAACCAAGGTTGCGTTTAAACCTCTCCATTAGTTCATCGGGCAGCACCATGTACGCCAAACGTAACGCCGATGAAAGGCTCTTCGAAAACGTGTTGGTGTAGATAACCGACTGGGCGGCATCGATCGACGCGAGCGCGGGAATCGGCTTGCCGGCAAGGCGAAACTCACAATCAAAGTCGTCTTCGATGAGATACCGACCTGGCCGCTCGGCGGCCCAGCTCAGCAACGCATAGCGACGTGCAATGCTCGTCACAAGACCGGTCGGATACTGATGAGACGGCATCAGATGAAGGACATCGGTCCCGATTTTCTGCAGCGCGCTCAAGTCCACGCCCTCACCGTCCAACGGGATATGCCGCACTTCGCAACCCATGGCCTGATAGATGCGCGTCAGGCGCAGATAGCCCGGATCCTCAACGGCATACACCTTGTCGGCTCCAAGCAACTGAACCAACATGGTATCGAGCAACTGGGCGCCCGCACCGATAACGATGTTGTCGGGGTCGACATTCATGCCCCTTGTCCCACGCAAATGGTGAGCGATAGCGCGTCGTAGCCGAGCGGTGCCCTGTGCCGGCGCGGTCGAAAAGATTTCACGTTCATCTTCGGATGTCAGCGTCGCCCGTAGCGCGCTTTGCCAAAGCCGCGCCGCCTCCAAGGCGGAAGGAGAAAGTGCGTCGAATCGCTCGACTTGTCCGTTGACATCATGCGCGCTGGGGCCCACGGAGGCGTCATCTCGGTCGATGCCCTCCGCAGCCGAAGCCAAAACCGGTGCATCGGGAAGCTCGCACGCGTAGTAACCACGGCGCGGCTTTGAGCAAATATAGCCCTCGGCAAGCAACTGGCTATATGCATTTTCGATTGTAATGACACTAATTCCCAGATGACTGGCAAAGGCTCGCTTAGACGGCAGATGTTCCCCCGCCGCAATGCGTCCAGCTACGATATCATCTCGAATTTGCTGGTAAACATACTCATAGAGCGATGCTTCGCCGCGTTTTTCCAAATTGTAGTCAAGCACGAGCCTATCACCTGACCTTATCGAATCATTCAATCTGGTATTAGTCTGGTCTTGTTATTATCTCGAAAACTGAGTATTTCGCCATACCCAGCTCCCCGATAGGATGTTCCGTCAAGCAATGCACATGCCAACCAAGGGAGCAACAATGGCAGAACAGACCAGCAAGGCCGATCGCGTCAAACTCAATCGCGAGCTCGCGCAGATGCTCAAGGGCGGCGTCATCATGGACGTCACCACGCCCGAGCAGGCACGTATCGCCGAGGAGGCAGGCGCCTGCGGCGTCATGGCTCTCGAGCGCATCCCGGCCGACATCCGCGCCGCCGGCGGCGTGTCGCGCATGAGTGACCCCAAGATGATCAAGGGCATTCAAGAGGCCGTCTCCATCCCCGTCATGGCCAAGTGCCGCATCGGTCACATCGTCGAGGCGCAGGTCCTTCAGGCCATCGAGATCGACTACATCGATGAGTCCGAGGTTCTCTCCCCCGCCGACGATGTCTACCACATCGATAAGACCCAGTTTGACGTCCCGTTTGTCTGCGGTGCCCGCGATCTGGGCGAAGCGTTGCGCCGTGTTGCCGAGGGCGCCACAATGATTCGCACCAAGGGCGAGCCGGGCACGGGCGACGTCGTCCAAGCCGTGCGCCACATGCGCAAGATTCAAAAGCAAATCCGCGACGTTGCTGCTCTGCGCGATGACGAGCTCTTTGAGGCAGCTAAGCAACTGCAAGTTCCAGTCGAGCTTGTGCGCGAGGTCCATGCCACGGGCAAGCTTCCCGTGGTGAACTTTGCCGCCGGCGGTGTAGCAACCCCCGCGGACGCCGCGCTGATGATGCAGCTGGGTGCCGAGGGCGTCTTTGTCGGCTCGGGCATCTTTAAGAGCGGCAACCCCGCCAAACGCGCCGCCGCCATCGTTAAGGCTGTGGCAAACTTCACCGACGCCAAGCTCATTGCCGAGCTTTCTGAGGACCTGGGCGAGGCCATGGTCGGTATCAACGCTGACGAGATCGAGATCATCATGGAGGAGCGCGGACGCTAGTCCAGCAGAAAGGATCGCACATGAGCGATTATGCAGGCCAGACGGTCGCCGTGCTGGCGGTCCAAGGCGCTTTTGCCGAGCACGAGACAAGACTATCCGAGCTGGGCGCACGTTGTATTGAGCTGAGGCAGGCGGCTGATTTGATGCAGGACTTTGACCGTCTGGTACTTCCCGGCGGCGAGTCCACCGTTCAAGGGAAGCTGCTTGATGAGCTGGGCATGCTCGAGGAGCTTCGCGCCCGTATCGCTGAAGGCATGCCCGTCCTGGGCACCTGCGCCGGCTTGATTCTACTGGCTCACGACCTTGCCGCCCATGACGATAAAGGCACGCCGCGTTTGGCAACCATGGATGTACTTGTCGAGCGCAATGCCTACGGCAGGCAGCTCGGCAGCTTTCGAACCAAGGGGCAAGTAGCCGGCATCGACGGCGAAGCGCCGCTGACGTTTATCCGCGCGCCCCGCATCGTCGAGGTCCACGGCGACGCCAAGGCCCTGGCCGAAGTCGATGGCCGCATCGTCGCTGCCCGCCAAGACAATCAGCTCGGCGTAACCTTCCACCCCGAACTCGACGAAGACACCCGCCTCCACGAACTGTTCCTACAAATGTAGGCGGAATCGAAACGAGCGCGGATTTTCGGACACTTAATAGACGAGAGTGGATAATCTCCCACTTTGAGCTCGAATACAGGCCCAAACCGGGAAATTATCCACTCTCACGTTATGCAGTCGTTGGGGACGTCCTTAAACGACTAGTTATTTAAGAACGTCCATTACAGTCGAAATTGTCAGCCCGGGCCCGTCTCGGGCTAC
>CAUDYH010000166.1 GCA_958453575.1 uncultured Collinsella sp. | reverse complement strand
TCAATATCAGGTAATTTTAGCTAACCCAATAAGCTACTTTTGTTGAGCGCGGCGGGCGGCACGGCGGGCTCTTGCCTCTTGAATCTCTTCGAGATGAGCGATGATCTCGGAGGCACTCTCCTCGATCGCCTTGCCGTCGGTGCGCACCACAAAGCAACCCAGACGTTTCATGAGGGCACGAGCCTCCTCGAGCTCGCCGCGCACGCTCTCGGGCTCGGCATAAGAGCCGGCGACGGCGCGGGCATAGTCGTCGCCCAGGCGGCTATCGCGAATCTCGGAAATCACATCGACGGTCGAAATCAGACCGAACAACCGCAACGGATCGACCTCGTAAATCGACTTGGGCGGCTCTATGCCCTGGGCCAACGGAACGTTGGCGACCTTGTAGCCCTGATAGGCCAAATACATCGACAGCGGCGTCTTGGACGTGCGGGATACACCCAGCAGCACGATATCGGCATCCGACAGATCATCGCAGCCGCGCCCGTCATCGTGCTCAACGAAATACTCCATAGCCTCGATACGATGGAAATAGCGATCGTCGGTCTTGTGAATCACACCCGCAACGCCCTTGGGAGGCACACCGATGAGCGACGACAGCACGGCAAGCGTCGGGCCGATCAGGTCGACCGAGCGAATGTGCAGCATGCCCAAGTAGTCGAGCACGCGAGCACGAAGCGCCGGATCGACGATGGTATGGAACACGGCGATATCACGATGGTCGGCATCGACTCGCGGGCCCACAAACGACTTGACCTGCTCCACCGAGGTCACCTTAGACAGACGTAAAACACGAAAAGCCCCTTCATCAAATTGCCCGGACGCCGCAAGCACCACCTCGCAAGCGGTATCACCGAGCGAGTCGGAGATAACGATAACGGTGGGACGAACGGTGACCGGGCAATCCATGCGGGGCTCCTTTTGCGCTTATGCGCAGGCTAGCTTACTTTTTGCGGGCAAGCTCACCGATGTTGGCGATGCCGGAGAACACGGCCTCGAAGCGGTTGAGCAGCTTAAGGCGATTATCGCGAAGCTGCTCGTCCTTGTCCATGACCATAACCTCGTCGAAGAAGCGGTCGATGGGCGCACGCAGGGCGGCAAGGGCGGCAAATGCGGCCGGGTAATCCTCGGTAGCAAGGGCGGCGTCGACGGCGGTCTGAGCGACCTCGGAGGCGTCGGCAAGCGCAAGCTCGACCTCGCCCATCAGAGCGCGATCGTACTCCACGCCCAGCTCGGGCTTGGAGATGTGCGCGGCGCGGGCATAAGCGGTAGCCAGGTTGTCGAAGGTCTCGGCGTCGTTCTTGCGGGCCTCGTCGAGGGCGGCGCAGCGGGCGAAGAAGACCGACGGAGCAATGATGTGCACCGCGGAAACGGCGGCAACGGTGTCGGCCGGGATCTTCTCGTCGCGGGCCATGCTCACCAGACGGCCGTGGAAGAAGTCACGAACCTGCTGGGCGACCTCGGCGGCGTCGAACTCAATGCCCTGCTCGCTATAGAGCTCGAGCGCAAAGTCGATGAGCGACGTGGGGTCGATCGGCAGACGGTCGCGCAGGATGTTGATGATGCCAATGGCGGCACGACGCAGCGCGTACGGGTCAGAAGAGCCGGTCGGGGGCTCGCCGATGGCAAAGATGCCGGCAATGGTATCGAGCTTGTCGGCGCAGGCCACGATGCAGCCAGCGGTGCCCCCGGGCAGCTCGTCGCCAGCAAAGCGGGGACGATAGTGATCGCGAATAGCGTGAGCGACCTCTTCGTTCTCCCCCATCGCCATGGCGTAGTAACCACCCATCACGCCCTGCTGGCTCGTGAACTCGACGACGGCGTTGGACACCAGGTCGGCCTTGCACAGGTGAGCGGCGCGGCCGGCATCGGCGGCCAGGTGGGCGCCCAGGTGAGCCTCACGGGCAATAGCGAGCGCGAGCTGCTCAATACGCTCGGACTTGGCGAGCACACTGCCGAGCTTCTCCTGGAAGGCAACCTTGGCCAGGCGCTCGCGGAACTCGTCGAGGGAGATCTTCAGATCCTCCTCGTAGAAGAACTTGGCGTCGTCCAAACGGGCGCGCACGACGCGCTCGTTGCCGTCGATCACGCGCTCGGCATTCTCGGGCTTGCTGTTGGAGACGACCACGAACTCACGCGTCAGCTTGCCCTCGCCGTCATAGATCGGGAAGTAGCGCTGGTTGGTGAGCATAGACTCGCAGATGATCTCGTGCGGGACCTTGAGGAACTCCTCATCAAAGGTACCGACGAGCACCGTCGGCCACTCGCAGAGGTTGATGACTTCCTCAAAGACCTTCTTGGGCGTATCGACGTGGCAGCCGGGGCGCGCAGCCTCGACCTCGGCGATACCGGCAAGGATGGCCTCACGACGGCGCTCGGCGGAGAGCACGCCGGCGTCCTCGAGCACCCGCTCGTAGACGGCGGGGCTGGCAACCACATGGTCACCAGGGCCAAGCACGCGATGGCCGCGCGTGGTGTTGCCGCTCGTCACGTCGGCAAACGACACGGGCACAACGTCCTCGCCCAAAAGGCAGCAGATCCAACGGACCGGACGAACAAAGGTCGCATGCTCGTGACCCCAGCGCTGACTGCGGTAGTTGGGCCACTGCAGGCCGGCGATGGTCTTCTCGCACAGAGCGGTCAGAATCGGCGTAGCCGGTGCGGAGGGAATGATCTTCTCAGCAAAGACATACTCACGACCGTCGGCGTCCTCGCGACGGACCAGGTCCTCGGCAGCCACACCGCACTTGCGGGCGAAGCCCTGGGCGGCCTTGGTGGCGTTACCGTCAGCATCGAAGGCAATGTTGACCGCGGGGCCACGCTTGACCTCGTGAACCTCATCGGTCGCGGTGGCGACGTTAGCCACGAGCGCAGCCAGGCGTCGCGGGCTCGAGATCACGCGGACCTCGCCATGGGCCAGACCGGCCTCGTCGAGGCCCTTGGCGATCATGGTGCCAAGCTGCTTGACGGCATTGTTCAGCGGTGCGGAGGGCATTTCCTCCGTACCAATCTCAAACAGGAAATCCTTAGCGTCTGCCATGGCTTACGCCACCTCGCCTTCCTGGTCGGCATTCTCGTTGACTCCGGCGACCTCGGCCATGTAGGCCTCGCAGCACGCCTTGGCGACGGCGCGGACGCGCAGGATGTAGTTGGCACGCTCGACCGCGGATAGGGCACCGCGGGCATCGAGCAGGTTGAAGGCGTGGCTGCACTTCATGACACAGTCGTACGCCGGCAGCGGCAGCTTTCGCTCCAGGCAGGAATGGCACTCGGCCTCGTAGTCGTCAAACTTCTGACGCATCATCTCGACGTTGGCGACCTCAAAGTTATAGGCACTGAACTCGCGCTCGTTCTCGAGGAACACGTCGCCATAGGTCATGGGCGTGCCGTCGGGCAGGTAGCTCCACACCAGGTCGTAGACGGAGTTGACGCCCTGCGCATACATGGCGATACGCTCCAGGCCATAGGTGATCTCGACAGGCACGGGGTCGACCTCGATGCCGCCCACCTGCTGGAAGTACGTAAACTGCGTGACCTCCATGCCGTTGAGCCAGACCTCCCAGCCAAGACCCCAGGCGCCGAGCGTCGGGCTCTCCCAGTCGTCCTCGACAAAGCGGACGTCATGGTCGTTGGGGTCCAGGCCAATGGCGGCCAGCGAACCCAGGTAGAGCTCCTGGGCGTTGACCGGCGAGGGCTTGATGAGCACCTGGAACTGATAGTAGTGCTGCATGCGGTTAGGGTTCTCGCCGTAGCGGCCGTCGGCGGGACGGCGGCAGGGCTGCGCATAGCAGGTGCGCCACTCGGCGGGACCGAGCGAGCGCAGCGTGGTCGCGGTATGGAAGGTACCGGCACCGACCTCGGAGTCATAGGGCTGCATAATGACGCAGCCCTGCTCGCCCCAGTACTGCTGGAGGCGCAGGATGATGTCTTGGAAGGAAAGCGATGAAGCGTTCATGCCTCTAATATCCCCTCGTCGAAACGATTACACGGTTAGGTACTGTACTATAGCGGTTTTTAGTCGATAGCGCCGATGCGGTTGAGCGGCCAGTAGCGAACGAGTGCCACGGCCATTAAATCGGAGCGGTCGACCGGCCCAAAATAGCGGGAGTCGGCTGAGTTCTCTCGGTTGTCGCCCATCACCCACACACAGTCCTCGGGGACGGTGTAGGGATAGCTCACCTGGGCGCCGGGCGCTTGGACCGAAAGC
>CAUDYH010000165.1 GCA_958453575.1 uncultured Collinsella sp. | reverse complement strand
ACACTGCAAGCAGCATCTCGCGAATGGAGCCATCAACGTATCGAGCACCGGCGGACAGGCGCTCACAGTACACGAAGTCGCGACCATCAACCACCCAGCTAAAGGGATTATGCTGCAGCAGGCTGAACTCGGTGCTCTCAACGATGGCATAGTCCTCCTGCGTCTCGAACATCATGCCAAAGATCGACGACCGAGGCAGCGTCTTATCGATTCGACCGGAAAGATCGGCAAAAGCGCTGCCGCTCAGAAACTCCTCGACGAAGCCCGGACCATCATGGGAATACGCCCGTTCGATTCGCCCACGGGCGACATCGGAGCACATCGCCGCACCGTACACCGCAAGGTTTCCGCCCTTGGAATGACCTCCGCACAAAAGCGGCCCGTCAATCGCATCCGCCGCCTCGTCCACATAACGCGCCGCGGATTCCTGGGCCGGCACAGGACACCGGAACGCCATGTTAAAGTCCTCTTTCCAGCCCACAATCGTGCTGTCGGTCCCCCGGAAGGAGAGATAACTAAACCCCGCCGGAAACCGGAACGCCATGGCTGCAAACTGCTCCGTCGCCACCACATCGCTCACGGCACGATAGCCGCAAACGCGCACGCCACGGTAGCGAGGGCTTGCTGCCACGGCCTCCAGCAAGGCCCCGCTCCCCTCTGGGTCCCACAAGTCGTCAATCATGTCCCGGTAGCACTCGGCACGCAGCAGCTCGCGTACGTCTAGGCCCTGCCAGTTCGTCAGCTCCGCCATATCACCCGGCAAACGCAAATAGGACAACCACGCAAAGACCAGGCTATCCACCGCACAGAACGGCTGCTCCTCAAACGGATAAAACGCCGTCTGGGCATAGGTCAAAAAATTAGGCGAATCCGACATGGCCCTCCCATCAACTATGCTGCATTGGGGTCAGGTTACTTTGCACCAAAAAGGCGCCCGGGCCGTGTGGGCTCGGACGCCTTCATTGTAGCTTTTCGCTCTAGCGAGCTTGATTTAGCAGGAGAAGTCGACGCTGTCGATGATGTCCTTGAGGGCCTTGGCGGAGGCGGTGAGCTCATGCTGCTCGTCATCGTTCAGCGGCACGGGGACGCGGCAGACAACGCCATCGCGGCCGACGACGGTCGGCATGGAGATGGCCAGATCGGACAGGCCATACTCGCCCACCATGAGCGAGGAGACAGGCAGAACGGTCTGCTCATCGCGCATGACGGCAGTGCAGATGCGCTTGACGGCCATGGCAACGCCATAGTAGGTGGCGTGCTTCTTCTCGATGATGGTGTAGGCGGAGTTCTTGACGTCCTCGGCGATGCGCTTCTCGGCAGCCTCATGCTCCAGATGACCGTGAAGCTCGCAGAAGGTGTTCAGCGGAACACCGGCAACCTGAGCGCTGGACCAAGCGACAAACTCGGAGTCGCCGTGCTCGCCCATGACATAGGCCTGGACATCGCGCGGATCGACCTCGACGTGGGCACCAAGCATCTGCTGCAGACGGCCAGTGTCGAGCACGGTGCCGGAGCCGATGACATGGCCCTCGGGCAGGCCGGACATCTTGATGGCAGCATAGGTCAGAACATCAACCGGGTTGGAGACGATGAGCAGAATGCCGTCGAAGCCGGACTTCTTAATCTCGGGGATAATGGACTTAAAGATGTTTACGTTCTTGTTGACCAGGTCCAGGCGGGTCTCACCGGGCTTCTGGGCAGCGCCAGCGGTGACGACGATCATGGCGGCGTCGGCGACATCGGAATAATCGCCGGCGTAGATCTTCATCGGCTCGGCAAACGTCATGCCGTGCGCGATATCCAGGGCCTCACCCTCGGCACGGTTCTTGTCCACGTCGATGAGGACCATCTCGGAGAACAGACCACTCTGCATCAGTGCGAACGCCGAAGACGAACCGACGAAACCGCAGCCGACAATAGCGACCTTCTTCTCGTTAACCATTAGAAACTCCCATCTCTCTCCACAAACAAGCCGCCCGGGAACGACCCGAGCGGCTTGCCGTAATCCCAATACATCCAATCGGGACTTTGATTATGCCCCTATTCGCAGCCAAAAATCGACCGTTTACCGAAATTGTTTGCAGTATTCGTAAAATAACTGCACGAAATCGGTTTCGAGCTATTGACGAGTCGAAATACCTTTCTAATACAGGCCCGCCTCGCGAATGGCCTCGACAGCCAAAGCAATCTGGTCGGGCGGCAGGACCAGCGCCATGCGCACGTGTCCCTCGCCCGAAGGACCAAAGCTCGCGCCCGGCGTCACCACAACGCCGGCCTTCTCCATAAGCTCCTCGCAAAACGCCATGGAATCGGTGCGACCACCGGGAAGCTTGGCCCACACAAACATAGAGCCATGCGCGTTGGGACGCTCCCAGCCCAGACCCTCAAGACCGTCGCACAGGGCATCGCGGCGCTCCTGGTACTTCAGACGCTGCGCCTCGACCTCATCGCGCGGACCGTTCAGGCAGGCGATAGCAGCCTTCTGGATCGGGAAGAACATACCAAAGTCGATCTGGCCGCGCAGCTTGGCAAAGGCCGAGACCACATCCTCGCGACCGACCAAAAAGCCGATGCGGGCACCGGTGACGTTAAACGACTTGGAAAGCGAGAAGAACTCCACACCCACCTCAAGCGCACCGGGATACTGCAAGAAGCTGCCGCCGGGCTCGCCGTCAAACACGATGTCGGAGTACGCGTTGTCATGAACGATCAACAAATCATGCTCGCGGGCAAAGGCGATAATCTCCTCGTAGACCTCGGGCGTGCCCACCGAGCCGACCGGGTTCGCGGGCAGCGACACGATCATATACTTGGCACGATCGGCCACCTCGGGATCGATACCCGCCACATAGGGCAGGTAATTATGCTCGGCAACCAGCGGATAGTATTCGAGCTTGGCATCGGCGATCTTGGCACCCGCCTCAAAGACCGGGTAGCACGGATCGGGAACCAGAATGGTGTCACCCGGATCGAGCAGGGCCAGGCCCAAATGGCCCACGCCCTCCTGCGTGCCGTTGCACGACTGCACCATAGACGGCGTAATGCCCGAAACGCCAAAGCGACGCTCATAGTAATCGCACACGGCCTGCTTGAGTTCGGGCAGGTCGCGCAGGGCATACTTCCACATCTCGGGATCTTGGACTGCCTGCATGAGCGCCTCGACCACGTGGTCGTACGGCTTAAAGTCGGGCGTGCCCACGCTCATGTTGTAAATGGTCTTGCCCTGAGCCTTCAGCGCGAGAAGCTTGTTGTTGAGCGAGGCGAAGACCTCCGCGCCAAAGCGGTCGAGACGCTGCGATGCCTGCATGGTGCCACCTTTCGATATAAAAAACGCGGCGCTCCGACAAGAGCGCCGCGCGATACGGGCCATCAGATTGCAAAAGTGTAACGCTTGCAACCCCCGTATTGGTTCAATTTAGCCAACCTTAGTCAACTGGATTGAGCGCGTCGATCTGCGCAAGCCACAGACGCGAGCTAGCGTCACTCGGCATACGCCAATCGCCGCGCGGGCTGAGCGTCACCGAGCCCACCTTGGGACCATCGGGCAGGCAGCTGCGCTTAAACTGCTGAGCAAAGAAGCGACGGTAGAACGTACGCAGCCACGTGTGGACGGTCTTGGCATCGTAGACACCCTCAAAGCTCTTGAGCGCCATGCGGTAGATCTTGCCGGGCTCAAAGCCAAAACGCAGCAGGTAGTAGAGGAGGTAGTCGTGCAGCTCGTACGGGCCCACCAAATCCTCGGTCTTCTGCGCAATCTCGCCGTCGCCCGTGGGCGGCAGAAGCTCGGGGGACACCGGCGTATCGAGGATATCGAGCAAGACCTCGGCAATGCGCCCGCCAAAGACATCGGCGGCATAGCGCACCAGATGGCGCACAAGCGTCTTGGGCACGCTCGCGTTGACGGCGTACATGCTCATGTGGTCGCCGTTGTACGTGGCCCAGCCGAGCGCCAGCTCCGACAGGTCGCCCGTGCCGATGACAAAACCGCCGGCCTGGTTGGCCAGGTCCATGAGAATCTGCGTACGCTCGCGCGCCTGGCTGTTCTCGTAGGTCACGTCCTGTACGGCCGGATCGTGCTCGATATCCTTAAAGTGCTGCTCCACGGCCGCATGAATCGAAACCTCGCGGAAACTCACACCCAGGTCGCGGGCAAGCGACTCGGCATTGGACTTGGTGCGATGCGTCGTGCCAAAGCCGGGCATGGACACGG
>CAUDYH010000164.1 GCA_958453575.1 uncultured Collinsella sp. | reverse complement strand
AGATCGAGACATTCCTCTCGACCCATCCTCAACAATCTAGATCTGTAACATCTGGACCCACTTTTCCCCTCTTACTGTTACAGATCGAGACAAACCAATCTAGCCTGCCGAAAGATCTAGATCTGTAACGGTTACTCGGCAAAATGGGCCCCAGATGTTACAAATCAAGACAAACGGGACCCGCCTGCAAGAAAATCTCAATCTGTAACAACAACTCGGCAAAATCCGTCCCTCATGTTACAGATTTAGACAAACCGTCCAGGCGGGGACTCAACATCTCAATCTGTAACACCTAGCCGCCCAAATCGGGTCTAGATGTTACAGATCGAGATTTTGTTTGAGAGGCCGAGAATTGGACCGAAAATACGGTCCCGGAATAACAAAAAAGCTCGCCGGCTAGGCCGACGAGCTGCAATTTCTTGGTCGCGGGGGCAGGATTTGAACCTACGACCTCCGGGTTATGAGCCCGGCGAGCTACCAGACTGCTCCACCCCGCAATGTCTGGGCGCCTCATGTGCGCATGAAAGAATCTTACGCGGGAGTTCGGTAAACGGCAAGGAAAATCTCGTAGAGCATAATTCCTTCATATTTAAATTCCTCAGCCCATATCACCGTCAACGAATCGCAGTCGAGCGCCGTCGGCGACGCGTATACAATGGTGCGCGTCCTTTTACGCCGACACCTGGAGTAGACATGCTGCTCGCTATCGATATGGGAAACACGCAGACGGCCATGGGCCTGTTTGACGGAGACGAGCTGGTGCAGTCATGGCGCATGCCCACCGACCGCTCCTATACCGCCGACGAGATCCACGTGCGCCTGATGGGCTTCTTTAAGATGTACGACCTCTCGCTCAACGCGGTCGATGCGATTGCCTTTGCCGGCGTGGTGCCGCAGCTCTCGCGCGAGTGGCACGCCGTGGCCGACCGCATCGCGGCAGACGCCATCGTCATTGGGCCACAGACGGCCGCGGTGACCAAGCTGCGGGCGGCGCGTCCCCAGGCCGTTGGTGCCGACCGCATCGCCAACGCCGTCGCTGCCGAGACCTTCTACGGCGCCCCGGCGATCGTGGTGGACTTTGGCACCGCAACCAATATCGACGTCATCGACGAGGACGGCTATTACATTGGCGGAGCGATTGCGCCGGGCATCCGCATTTCGATGGACGCGCTCGCCGCCCGAGCCGCCAAGCTCGCCAGCGTTCCGCTTGAGGCACCCGAGCACGTCATCGGCCGCGATACCGAGGAGTGCATCAAAGTCGGCGCCGTAACGGGCGCCGCAGCCATGGCCGAGGGCCTGGTCGCCCGCATGAAGCGCGAGCTGGGGCGCGAGGACGCCACCGTTATCGCCACAGGCGGTCTCGCCAGCATTGTCGCCGATTCGACCGATGCCTTCGACGTGGTCGACGGGCAACTCACCATCAAGGGCATCTGCGAAATCTACCGCCGCATGCAGGAGCTGGGATAGAGTAAACGCCAGGTCGCAGCAACCAGCCTCCAATCCTATTCCTCAAAATCGAAAATTTTTCAGTTTTGAGGAATAGGATTTTTTGCTAAGCCTCGCCGCACAACCACCTCGCCAGGTCCACGATCTGCACCCCATCGCGATCCGTGGCCTCGTGATGTGTGCGGGCAAGAATCATCTTGGGATACGCATCGCCAATGCTCAGCAGTGGCGAAATCTCGCGTTCAAACGTCTTATCCGAGCTGATGTCGTCGCTCACCTGAATGTAGAGCTTCTCGCTTCGCTTGATTGCTACAAAGTCTATTTCCTTTTTATAGAGCACACCGACGTATACCTCGTATCCGCGGCGCAGCAGCTCGATGGCCGCCATGTTCTCGTATACGCGTCCCCAATCCATATCACGTGTACCAAGCAGTGCGTATTTGAACGCGTGGTCTGCCAGGTAATACTTCTCGCCGCTCTTAAGGTATTTTTTGCCGCGAATGTCGTACCGACGAACTTTATAGAAGGCAAACGCATCGCACAGGTACCCCATGTACGTGCCGACCGTCTTGTTCGTAATCTTTAGCCCATCCGCATTCAAAACATCTGTAATGTTGCGTGCCGACGTTATGTTGGAGACGTTGTCCATCATGTAATCGGCAATGCGCAGCAGTGCCGATTCGTTTCTCACGTTATGCCGCTGCACGATATCCCTCACGATGAGCGTTTTGAAGACATTGGAGAGATATTGGTAGCGCTGCTCCTGCAGTGGATAAGGGTAAGAGCCGGACATACCGCCGGTTCTCGCGTACTCATCGAAGTCGCGATCGACCTCGCCCTCGTCACTATAAAAGCGATACTCCTCAAACGAGAATGGGAAAACCTCGATCTCGAACGTGCGCCCCGTAAAGAGCGTCGACAGATCGCTCGACAGCAAAAAGGCGTTCGATCCGGTGATGAAGATGTCGTACTGCTCGGATGCATGGAGGCTGTTGATCGCGCGTTCAAAGCCGTCGCACATCTGAACCTCGTCGATAAGCAGGAAGTTTTGCTTGTCGGACACTCGATGCTCTTTCACATAGGCGAGCAGGGCATGATATTCGAGCAGGCCCTCGAACTCGTCGAGGTTGTAATTGATATGGATGACATTCGAATTGGACAGATTTGCCTCCACGTAATCGCGGAGGGCCTCGAGCAATTTTGACTTACCGCTACGGCGAATGCCCGTTATGACCTTGATGTCCGGTACGCCAATAAGGCTCGTCAACGTGTCCATATATGACGTTCTATTGATGAGTTTCATTGGTGCCTCCCTGCGGTCTTCTATCGCTATTCCTCAAAAACGAAAATTATTCAGTTTTGAGGAATAGACTCTGCAACGAATATACCTCGTTAAAGGCCGAGCTGGCTTAATTCTATTCCTCAAAATCGAAAGATTTTCAGTTTTGAGGAATAGGGTGCTGACAACCCATTCCCCAGACAACAAGACCCTCCCCAGCACAGGCCGAAGAGGGCTTCGTTGTCATCGCTATCTTTGAGCGCGGGCACCTCGCGTTACAGTCCGCGAATCCGTACGGCCTCGGGCGGAAACTCCTGCTCGCCGGCATCGGTCTTGATGGTCGCGCGGCCCCAGATGTCCAGGCCCGCAAACACACCGACCGCAAGCGGCAAGCCGTTGGGCGACACCGCCGCGACCTGACGACCCAACAGTGGCACCATGTCAAAGTACTCGCCCAGCACCGGAGCCAGCGGGCCGGCAGCGCCCTGTGGTGTGTTGGCGGCAACCGCCCAGGTGTCCACGCGGACCAGCACGGCGGCGGCCAATGCCTCGATCAGCGCCTCATCTGCCATATCCACACCAAGCTCACCCAGCGCCGCACGCTCAATATCAACCGTCACCGCGGCAAACATGCCCGCAGCACCGGCACCGCCGTTCACGGCAACACGCGCGAGTGACGTCTCAAACGCAGGCGCACCGCACACGATGTCACTCGGCCACTGGATACCCACCTTACCGGCAAGGCCCAGGCCCGGCGTCGACGTCGTGCCCACGAGCGCGTCCATCATGCCCATCGCGGCCACAAACGGAAGACCGTGAAAGGCGTGCATGTTCACGTCGGGGCGAACGACCAGCGAAAACGTCAGCGAAGCATCGCCCGCGCTCCACGCGCACCAGCCCGCGGACACGCCCTCGCGGCCCGCGTCACGCGCCGCGTCGAGCTCGGTGCCGGCGGCAACAGCATTCATCTCGATCATCTACATGCGCCCCAATTCGCCCACGATATGGCCCACGCGGTCCTCGGGCTCCTTGACCTCGACGCCGTTGTAGCGGAAGAACCGCGCCGGATCGTGCATCAGATCCTCGAGCGGCACCAGCACAAAGTCGCGCTCGCCGATCAGCGGATGCGGCAGGCGCAGCTTTTTGCCCCCGTGGGTCTCGCCGTCCATCCACAGCAGATCCAGGTCGATGGTGCGCGGGCCGTTGGCCTTGGCCTTTTTGGAGCGGTCGCGCCCCAGCTCGGCCTCGATCTTCATGAGCTCGTCGAGCAGCACCAGCGGCGCCAGCTCGGTCTTAATCTCGATGACGGCGTTGGCAAACGCGTCCTGGCGCATCTCGTAGGCCGGCTCGCTCTCGTAGATCTTGGAGGAGTTGGACACGCAGGTGAGTGGAATCTCGGCGATCATGTCGCGTGCGGCGCGGATGTTGTCACAGCGATGCCCCAGGTTGGAGCCCACGGCCACAAACGCGCGGCGCGGCTGCGGCTTGGCAACCGCCCAGTAGCCG
>CAUDYH010000163.1 GCA_958453575.1 uncultured Collinsella sp. | reverse complement strand
TCCTCGATTCGCTTCGCGTGTACCCTAAGGAGGTTCCGGGCCTGCGTCCCGATTCTACGGACGGCATCGCGCTGCGTAACCAGATGCTCAGGGAGATGGAGTCGCAAAACGGGTTGACGCGCGTCATCACGCTCAAGGCATCCGTTTCTGTCCCCGGGGCTCTGGAGGGAGAGACTGTTCGCGCGTGGCTACCCGTTGCCGCCGCCTGTCATCAACAGTCTCATATCGAGGTTCTCGATATGACGTCGGAGGGTACCGTTGCCTCTGAAAACGTTTCGGCTCGTACTGCCTCTTGGACATCTTCGACTGCACATTCATTCTCGGTAACCTATCGTTATCACATTAATGCTGCCTATTGCGATATCTATGGTGGCGCGCTCCCATCGCATACATGCATGGACACGCCGCTGCCCGAGGACACTTCCGAGGACCGTCCGCACATTGCGTTTACGCCGTACCTGCGACAGTTGACGGAGCGTGTTATTGACGGGCTCGTCGATCCGCTCGATCGCGCTCGTGCTATCTATGATTACCTGACACAGCATATCGACTATCGCTATCAGCCACCGTACCTGCTTTTGGGATCTATTGCCGACGACTGTGCGCATTCGCTCCGCGGCGATTGCGGCGTTATGGCGCTCACGTTTATCACTATGTGCCGCATCGCGGGCGTGCCTGCCCGTTGGCAGAGCGGCCTGTATGTTGCGCTCGATTCGGTGGGGCCGCACGATTGGGCTGAGTTCTATACGCCACAGACCGGTTGGCTTAACGCCGACGTATCGTTTGGTTCCTCGGCACGCAGGATGGGGGAGGAGTGGCGTCGTCGTCACTACTTTGGCAATCTCGACCCGTGGCGTATGGTGGCCAACAACCGATTCCAGGCTGAATTTGTGCCTGCTTTCGATGGTATGCGCGAGGATCCCTATGACAACCAGATGGGCGAGGCCTCGGTTGACGGACGTGGATGTCGTAAGCGGGAGATGTTGCGCAAGGTTGAGCTTATCGAAATGCTCGAAGTTCCATTTTCGGACTAATCAACAGAAAGCTGTGATAAACTAACTCACGCATTACGTGCCCGAGTGGCGGAATTGGCAGACGCAGTGGACTCAAAATCCACCGTTGGCAACAACGTGCGAGTTCGAGTCTCGCCTCGGGCACCATACATGCAAGTGAGCGTTCAAGGGGGTCAAGGCCCCCTTTTTCGTGCCGAACTCGCGTGAGCGCGCGGAGCGTTAAGCAAACAGGCCTGTGGCCTGCTTGCAGCGGAGCGTGGTGAGGGCGCCATGCGCCCGAAGCCCGGGGCTTCGCGAAGCGAAGTCCCTTCGAGTCTCGCCTCGGGCACCATACATGCACCTGCGCTTCAAGGGGGTCAAGGCCCCTTTTTCGTGTACGTAATGTGATAGCGCGCTGTACGTGTTATTATTCGCAAGGCGTTGTTCCCGCAATGCCCTAAAGAGGAACCCGAGGGTTCCCACCTTTTGGCGCCAATGAGCAGCTGACTGGTCATACAACCTAGATTCCCTTCCTCATACCGAGGATGTCTACGTGTACGACCTGGTTGCAAAGAAGCGCCGGGTTATTTTTTTATGAATGGAGGTAGGGAAAATAGCTAAGTCTGATGACACCCGCATCAACGACGAGATCACTGCATCTTCGTGCCGTTTGATTGGCGTCGATGGCTCTCAGCTCGGCCTGTTCGCCATCCGCGATGCCCAGCGCGTCGCTGACGATCAGGGTCTCGACCTGGTCGAGATCGCTCCCAACGCGGAGCCGCCGGTCTGCAAGGTCATGGACTACGGTAAGTTCAAGTACCAGCAGGCCATGAAGGCCAAGGCCGCTCGTAAGAACCAGTCTAAGGTCGAGGTCAAGGAAATGAAGTTCCGACCCAAGATCGACGTTGGCGATTACGAGACCAAGAAGGGCCACGTTCTGCGTTTCCTCAAGAAGGGCGCACGCGTTAAGATCACCATCATGTTCCGCGGCCGTGAGATGGCTCACCCGGAGCAGGGTCTTAACGTTCTCGAGCGTCTCGCCGAGGATCTCAAGCCTTACGCTACGGTCGAGTCCAAGCCTAAGATGGAAGGCCGTAACATGCTTATGCTGCTCGCCCCGATTAAGGGCGCCTTCGATGAGGATAAAGCGGCAAGCGATACCAAGTAACTAGTGTTCTGTAACCGATTAAGGAGTATTTCATGCCTAAGATGAAGTCCCACAGCGGCACCAAGAAGCGTTTCCGCAAGACTGGTACCGGCAAGCTTATGCGCGCCAAGGCTTTCAAGAGCCACATCCTGAGCAAGAAGTCCACCAAGCGTAAGCGTGGCTTCCGTCAGGAGACCGAGATCGCCGCTGCCGACCGCAAGGTCATCAAGTCGCGTCTCGCCTAAGTTCGCGTTCCCGTTTTTCGTTTTACCGTCTAGGAGTTGATAGAACATGGCACGTATTAAGCGCGCTGTTGCCGCCAAGAAGAAGCGCCGTACCGTTATGCACCGTGCGAAGGGTTACTACGGTGCCGCTTCGCGTACTTACAAGCATGCTAAAGAGCAGGTCCAGCACTCCCTGCAGTATCAGTATCGTGATCGCCGCAACAAGAAGCGCGAGATCCGCTCTCTCTGGATCACCCGCATCAACGCTGCTGCCCGCCTGAACGACATCTCTTACTCTCAGTTCATGCACGGCCTGAAGGTTGCCGGCATCGAGCTCGACCGTAAGGTCCTGGCTCAGATGGCTTACGAGGACATCGAGTCCTTCAACGAGCTGGCTGCCATTGCCAAGAAGGCTCTCGAGGCCTAATAGATTCTGTTGAATCGCTAGGGGGGTGTCGCACTGTGCGCGGCACTCCCTCTTTTTATCTAGAGCGCTGGTTTATATAGCAAAAGCGCGGGTAGATAGACACTTACAGGTGACCGATCTTTATATATCTCTTAACCGAAGGGTCATCATCTGATACGCGCAGTATTTCTGCACCTGCCTTTCTATTACTTATATAGGAAGCGATAGGTTGTGTAGGACTTGTGAAGAGTGGAATTGACGTCCCACATCGCTTCGCGGTCTGGCAATATATCTCCTTGCCGCGCGGCCCGGTCGGACCGGATGAGCCGCGGGGCGTGCACCTTGAGAACCGGATACTGCGAGGATGGACACTTACTTCAGTGTCGCATCCGGGCAGACATCGAACCATTTGAAATGGTCTAACTTGGATTTGTTTTTCGCAAGGCCGCCGAGAGGCGGCCCCGAGAAATTCCTTTTCCTATACAGAACCATATGAATCGAACGGAACCGATCAGCGATGGACTGAGAGGACCGGACGGGCTCGAAGCCCATACATTTTGGACGGAGAGTTCGATCCTGGCTCAGGATGAACGCTGGCGGCGCGCCTAACACATGCAAGTCGAACGGACGATGAAGAGCTTGCTTTTCAAAGTTAGTGGCGGACGGGTGAGTAACGCGTGGGTAACCTGCCTCATACAGGGGAATAGCAGCTGGAAACGGCTGATAAAACCGCATAAGCGCACAGTGCCGCATGGCACAGTGTGAAAAACTCCGGTGGTATGAGATGGACCCGCGTCTGATTAGCTAGTTGGTGAGGTAACGGCCCACCAAGGCGACGATCAGTAGCCGGACTGAGAGGTTGAACGGCCACATTGGGACTGAGACACGGCCCAGACTCCTACGGGAGGCAGCAGTGGGGAATCTTGCGCAATGGGGGGAACCCTGACGCAGCGACGCCGCGTGCGGGACGGAGGCCTTCGGGTCGTAAACCGCTTTCAGCAGGGAAGAGACGAGACTGTACCTGCAGAAGAAGCCCCGGCTAACTACGTGCCAGCAGCCGCGGTAATACGTAGGGGGCGAGCGTTATCCGGATTCATTGGGCGTAAAGCGCGCGTAGGCGGCCCGGCAGGCCGGGGGTCGAAGCGGGGGGCTCAACCCCCCGAAGCCCCCGGAACCTCCGCGGCTTGGGTCCGGTAGGGGAGGGTGGAACACCCGGTGTAGCGGTGGAATGCGCAGATATCGGGTGGAACACCGGTGGCGAAGGCGGCCCTCTGGGCCGAGACCGACGCTGAGGCGCGAAAGCTGGGGGAGCGAACAGGATTAGATACCCTGGTAGTCCCAGCCGTAAACGATGGACGCTAGGTGTGGGGGGACGATCCCCCCGTGCCGCAGCCAACGCATTAAGCGTCCCGCCTGGGGAGTACGGCCGCAAGGCTAAAACTCAAAGGAATTGACGGGGGCCC
>CAUDYH010000162.1 GCA_958453575.1 uncultured Collinsella sp. | reverse complement strand
CCGTCGTCATGGCCGTGGCCGCCGCAGCACTCGTGGTCCTCGCCGTGGTGGTGGCCACCGCAGCATTCGTGATCGTCGCCATGCTCGCCGCAACCGCAGCCCTCCTCGTGGGCACCGTGCTCCTCGGGACGATACTGCGACCAGTCCAGTCCAGCGGCGATGGCGTCGGCCTCCTCCTTGTAGAGTACCGTGATGGCCTGGGTGCCCAGCTTGGCACCACCGATGGCGTCGAGCATGTCGTAGAGCGTAAAGGCCACGTCGGCGCCGGGCAGCGCAAGCTCGCGGTCATCGGCGTAGGCAAGGGCCAGGCGCAGGTCCTTAATGAAGTGCTCGACCATAAAGCCGGGCTTGTAGTCGCCGTCGAGCGCCTTGGGAGCCAGGCTCTCCATAGCGCCGGACTTGCCGGTACCGCCCAGGATCATCTGACGGGTCTTCTCCAGATCAAGGCCGCTCAGCTCGGCAAACGCCAGCGCATCGGCCATGCCCACCATGCAGGCGCCCAGCGACACCTGGTTGGCGAGCTTGGCAGCCTGACCCTTGCCGGCGCCATCAAAGCAGCAGATGTTTGCCGCAAAGGTGGAAAGGATGTCGCGGACCGGGGCGATGTCGTTCTCGGTGGCACCCACGATAGCCGTGAGCGTGCCGGCGATAGCACCAGACTCGCCGCCGGTGACGGGGCAGTCAAACGCCATGCGGCCGGAAACCTGGGCGGCCTCGGCAATGTCGCGCGCCAGCTCGGGCGAGCTCGTGGTGAGGTCGATCAGGACCGCGCCCGGCTTGGTGCACGCGAGCAGGCCGTCGCCCGCCAGGTAGAGCTCCTCGACCTCGGAGGGATAGCCCACCATGGTAAAGACGACATCGGCGTTAACCACGGCATCGGCCGGCGTATCGGCCCAGGCGGCACCGCGCTCGATAAGCGCGGCGGCCTTGGACTTGGTGCGGTTGTTGACCGTGACGGGATAGCCGGCATCCAGGATGTGGCCGGCGATGGGGGCACCCATAATTCCGGTGCCGATAAATGCGACAGAGAGCTTGTTTGCCATGAAACCTTTCCTTTTGGGTTGGGTATTGTTACCAGGTTGAATACTCAGCGCCAGCGCTTGAGCTGCGAGGCGCCCGTGGTCGTAGCGCCTGTCTACTCGCCGCGCACACGGCGCGCGATGCGGTCGGAAAGCGAGGCTTTCTCGGCGCGGTTCTTACCCCAAAACGCAAGTGCCACCATGCCGGGCCCCACGTGCGAGCCGATGGTAGGACCGACGGAACTACGGATAATCGTGACGTCGGCGCAGCCCTCCTCCTTGCGAACGGCGGCCTCGAGCCAGTCGCCGTCCTTCTCGGCATCGGCAGTCATAATGGCGATGGGCATAGTGCGATCGGGCACGTAGTTCTCACGGAACGACTTGAGGATGGACTTGAGTGCCTTCTTGCGGCCGCGGTTAACGCCGATCAGCGACAGCGAGCCGGCCAGGTCGTAGGAGAGCTCGGGCTTGACGTCGAGCTTTGCCGTGAGCTGTGCCGCCGCGGGCGGAATGCGGCCGCCGGCAGCCAGTGCGTCGAAGCTCTCGAGCGTAAAGTAGCCGTGCACGTAGGTTTTTGCCTCGTTTGCCCAATCGACCAGCTGCTTGGCGGTCAGTCCCGCCGAGCGCTGGCGCACGGCCTCGAGCGCCAAGAGCGCGCCGGTCGCGCAGGGCAGAGCATTGTCGACCACGTAGAGCTCAAAGTTGGGATACTCGGCGCGCACGGCATCTGCCGCCTGGCACGCGGAGTTGTAGCTCGACGACAGCGCCGAGGTAAAGCACAGGTAGACCGTGGGCGTGCCCTCTTTGGCGCACTCGGTAAAGAACTCGATATAGCGACCGAGCGACACAGCCGAGGTGGACACGCGGGCGCCGGCGCGCATGCGGTCGTAGAACTCCTTAGGTGTGATGCTCGACCAGATGTCATCCGTGCGCTCCTCGCCATCGATAATGAAGGGGAAACCCAGGATATCGACATCGAGGTTCGCGGCGACCTCGGGGCTAAAGTCGCAGCAGGTATCGACGACGATGCGGCAACGGTCCGAATGACCGGTAGATGCGGCCTTGTCCATCAAGGCGACTCCTTACGTAAAAAGGCGGCCACCCGCATGGGATGGCCGCCAACCGTTAACTCATGCAAGTTAACGTATTTTACTCGTCAAGTGTTTCGATGCGGGGCTTGATGATGCCATATCCACCATTCTTACGGTGATACACCACATTGATGAGGCCAGTCGTCGCGTTCTCAAACACGTAGAAGTCGTGACCGAGCAGATCGGTCTGCACCAGCGCCTGCTCCTCAGTCATCGGGGTGACGTCGATAACCTTCTCGCGGACGAGCAGGTCGTCCTCCTCCTCGGGCAGCAGCAGGTCGGCCAGATCCTCGACGCGCTCGACCGGCGCGACATCCGCGGCGCTGGCACCGCCCTGGCGGTTGTCCACGACCTTGGTCTTGAACTTACGCAGCTGGCGGGTGACCTTATCGGCGGAGAGGTCGATGGCGGCGTACATATCTGCACCGTGCTCGGCAACGCGAATCACCGAACCGCGGGCGCGAACCGTAACCTCGACGATTGCCGGGTTGGGGTTCGAGGGGTTCTTCTCATAGCGAAGTACAACGTCGACCGTCATGGGCTCGATATCGAAAACCTTGAGCGCCTCGCCGATCTTCTCATCCACATGCGCACGCAGAGCATCGGTTACCGTCGTCTTGCGTCCAGAAACCTTGATATCCATACGTGGCTCCAATCTGCCTCGGGGACTTACTGTACTGGCTATGTACCCATTGCCGTGCATTTAATCACGCGGATTCCTAAAGACCCGAATAACGATTGCTTGATACCGCATACCGAAGTCTCGCACTTTTCCGTGGCAAAGTGCGCTATAGAAGGGAGCCGACGGCTTTGTATTTGGTCCCGAAAATTGGCTTTGACCTGCTGGTTTTATAGGGATGAAAAAGCCGGGCTCCCCTATTGGGGAAGCCCGGCAGTGCGTGTTGAAACCGTGAAGAGGCGTCCTTTCCAACGTATAGGAGACACCACCCCTAGCAATAACTAGCTATTAAGTTTGTTAATGTCGTCGTCGGTGATGGTGCCTTCCTGGCTGGACGATTTGTCCTCGGAGGATGCGGTCTCATTGTTGGAATCGGAGGACTCGCTGCCGGAAGACGTGGTCTCACTGGACTCAGAGTCACCCGGCTGCACGTTAGCGCCCGAAACCGTCTTAGTGGTGAGGTCGTAGGGCATCCTGCCATACCAGACAGAGTGGACCGCCTCGAGCGTGCCGTCGGCCGTAATACCGTCGAGGGCATCGCTCACGGCACGGCACAGTTCGTCATTGGACGAGAGGCCCGCAACACCAAGCGTCGAGGGCGCCTCGAGCGAACCGGCATAGGAGATCTCGCTCATCAGGCGTGCAAGGTAGCCGCCGGCCGTGGAGTCGCAGATTACATAGTCGACCTCGCCGGACTCGAGTGCCTCAAAGCACTCGTTGATGTTGGAGTAAGTCTTTTGGTTGGCGGCGATGCTCTGCTTAGCAAGCGCCTCCTGCGAGGCCGAGGACATCTGGACACCCAGAGTAGACGTGTTAAGGGTATCGGTGGAAACGCTTAGCGACCCACCATCGCTGGTTTTACCGAACACGGAAGCGGCATCGTACAGGCAGGTGCCGAGCGAGCTAACGTCCCCGTCCGTGGAGTTGATCTCGCCGATAAAGATATCAGCCTTTTTGTCGCCGAGCGCGGAACCTGCCGAGGACGCATCGACAAAGGCGACCTTAAGGCCCATGCGGCTTGCGAGGGCGCGGGCAGCATCGACTGCATACCCCGTGAGCTCGCCGTCAGCGCTCTGCATGGCCTGCGGCGCATCGGAGGTATCGAGGGCAACCGTCAGGGTACCGGGAGTGACCAGGGCATCATCCGACACCGTGGGCGTGACGGTCTCGTACTCGATCTGGTCGATCGTGGGAGTCGTGAACGCAGACAGCGGGTTGAACGCGCATCCGCTCAGGCCCAAAACGGCGATGACCGCCGCGGTCCCAGCACCTAACCGAGCCGCGTGCATCAAGCTGCCCCTCACCATGTCCACTACCCTGCCTTCTGTGTCGTATACGATCCGTGCGTTGCACGAAATATCAGATTGTTCCCACCAGCTGACCTGGTATTTGACCCCACACTCGCGCACCGGGGTGTTTGCTCGGGAGGCCGCAGCCACCTTCACGACTGGCCCGCTCGCCCGCGAGG
>CAUDYH010000161.1 GCA_958453575.1 uncultured Collinsella sp. | reverse complement strand
CCTGCTCACGACGGAGGCCACATTAAGTGGCCTCCTGTTCGTGCGGAACTCGCGACAAATTAAATACCGTGACGGCTGCCGGCATTCCGGGAGACAACGTGCTCGGGACCTTAAATAGGCGTCCCCTCCAATCGGGCACGTTGAATGCACGGTACAATTACTTCGGACTTTTCTTTTATTTAATAGTGGGGTTAATTCATGGCAGAATCTCGTGCGGAGCGTAGGGCTCGTCGTGCTTTGATTGAGGCGGCTGAGGGGTCGGAGGAGAAAAAAGTTTCTAAGAAATCTAAATCGTCTAAGGATGCGAAGGGTAAGTCGGCCAAGGGCAAGGCTAAGGCCAAGCGTCCCGGCTCTCGTCGGGGCGGGGATAAGGCGCCTCAGACTCGCTCCAAGCGTCCGCGTAACGATTCGGCTTCGTCTGCGCGTAAGGCTGTGGATCCCAAGTCGCCTTGTTCCATCATGCGGGCTTGCGGTGGGTGCACGGCGCTTAATCGTCCTTATAAGAAGCAGTTGGCAGCCAAGCAGGCTGCTATGGAGGAGCTGTTTGCTGAGCTCTGCGAGCGCGAGGGTATTGCCGTTGATCCCATTCGCGGTATGGACGTTACCCTGGGCGACCCGGGCAAGTATCCTGCGCCGCGTGGTTTTCGTCATAAGGCTGCCACCCCCTTTGCTCCCGGCAAGGAGGGCGCTGTCCGCTGCGGCTTTTTTGAGCGTGGCACGCACAAGATCGTTGCCGTTCCCGAATGCCCTGTCGAGGCGCCGGGCGCTCGTCAGATTCTCAACGGCATCGCTCGCGAGGCCGAACGTCTGCATATTCCCGCCTTTAACGAAGACAAGCATCTGGGGCTGCTTCGCTATGCCGTCGTTCGCTGCGGCTGGCGCACCGACCAGATTATGGTCACCCTCGTGACCGCTCAGCGCGACCTGCCGCATGCGCAGGAGTTCTTTGAAGCCGTCGCGGCGCTTGATCCGCATATCGTCACCGTCGCTCAGAACATCAACGGTCGCCCCGGCAATGCCATCTTGGGTGAGGAGACTCGTATCGTCTATGGCGCCGAATGCATGCGCGACCAGCTGCTCGGCTGCGAGTTCGATATCTCCCCCACCGCGTTCTACCAGACCAATCCGCAGCAGACCGAGTTGCTCTATCAGCTCGCGATTGACGGCATGGACCTGCAGCAGGGTGACATTCTTATGGACGCTTACTGTGGTAGCGGCACCATCGGTCTGTGCGCCGCGAAGGATGCCCAGGACAAGGGCATCGGCATTATGCTGCTCGGCGTGGAGCGCAACCCGGCGGGCATTGCCGACGCACGTCGCAATGCCGAGCTCAACGGCCTCACCCGCAGCGCTTGGTTTATGGCCGACGACGCCACCGATTACATCCTGGACGCCGCCGACAACAACGAGCGGATCGATGTCCTTTCCATCGACCCGCCGCGCGCCGGCTCCACCCCCGAGTTCCTCGAAGCCGCCTGCGCACTCAAGCCGCGCCGCATCACCTATATCAGCTGCAACCCTGTGACCCAAGAGCGCGACCTGCACCAGCTCCTCGACGGAGGCTATCGCCTGCTCAAGATCACGCCCGTCGACATGTTCCCCCATACCGACCACACCGAAACCGTAGCGGTCCTCGAGCGCCGCTAATCCACCCCGGTAGATTTTCGAGACAAGAAAGGGGGCGGCCCGTCTGGACCGCCCCCTTCGCTTGGTTTATGAACTCCGCTACATCCCCTTGCGCAGGTCACACACGCCGGCTGCCGCCATCTCGCGCAGCAGCGTCTCGCGGTCGCGCGTCACGATCAAATCCAGCGGGAAGTGAATCTCGTCGAGCATCTTGCGCGCGTGATCGAGCTTGCCAATGGCCATGCCAATGTGGGCATCGGTCGACACGCCAATACCCACGCCCAGCTCGGCGCAGCGCTCGGCGATCTTGCGGCATACGGCCCAATGCTCAGTGTCGACACCGTGTTCAAGACTATGGTTGTTGATCTCGATGATCTTGTGCTTGGCCTTGGCCGCCAACAGCACCTCATCGATATCGAACGGCACGCCCGAACGACCCGCATGCCCAAGCATGAACACCTTGGGGTGCTCCAGGGCATTGATGTACATCTGGGTCGTTTGGGCGAGCGTCGCGCCTTCGGCAAACTGCGGGTTATGCACGCTTGCCACCAAATAATCCAAATTACGCGTCACCAAATCGAACAGCGAATGCTCACGACTATACGAATCGCCGGCGATATCGAGCGAAACGGGAATGTCTTCGCCAAACAAGCTGCCGTCCAGCGAAACGATATCAGCCTCGGCACCACGCAGCACCAGCACGCCGCTCCAAATGCGCGGCCAGATATCCTGGTTAATAAAGAATTGGAAACTGCGCAGGTCATTGGGACAAGGCGTAACCATCGAGCTTAAATGATCGGCGGAACCGAGCACCTGAAGGCCGCGCTCCGCCGCCCAATAGATGTTCTCCTCGATGGTTGAGTACGCATGCGCAGAGAACATCGTATGAGTATGAATATCACAAGAAAGAAGGTAGGGCATCGGGTCTCCTTGTCCAGTATGGCCGTCGCGTATATTCATTGTACGCATAGCTTTCGGCAGTCGTAAAACTGCTTCATCCCAATCACACAACGGCATAGACAACGGGGTCTGGCTTAAAACCAAACCCCGTTTCACGTAAAACATTGTAAGCAGAGCGCTTTACTTTCGACAATATTCGTCGGCCAGCTGCTTCCAGGCAGGCAGAGAGTTGACGATTGTCTCATAGCTCACGCAGTAGCCCAGGCGGAACCAGCCCGGCATGCCAAAGCTATCCGAAGGCACCGCGAGCAGCTCATGCTTCTTCGCGCGCTCACAGAACGCATTCGCATCGGACTCCAGCGCTTTCACCCATAGGTAGAACGCGCCATCCGGCTCAACATAGGTGTAGCCGTACTCCGCTAGTGCATCGGTAAGCGCGGTGCGGTTGCGAGCATAGGCCTCGACATCGCTCGGTTCATCAATGCAGTCGATGATTACACGCTGGAAGAGCGCCGGTGCACACACGAAGCCCAGCGTACGGGCGGCACCGGCAACGGCGGGCATTAGACGAGCTGCCTGAGGATTCGTATTGGGAACCAGGATCCACCCGACGCGCTCGCCCGGTAGCGAAAGCGACTTGGAATACGAGTAGCACACGATGGTGTGCTCGTAGATCGAAGGCACCCAAGGCACCTCGGCGCCATAGACAATCTCGCGATACGGCTCATCAGAGATGAGCATAATCGGATTCTCGGGATCGCGCTGAGCGTTGGCCTCGCGCAGAACATTGGCCAGTCGCGTCAGCGTGTCGCGTGTATATACGGCACCGGTCGGATTGTTGGGCGAGTCGATGATGACGGCAGCCGTCTTATCGGTAATCGCCTTGAGCACGTTACTCACGCTCAGCTGGAACGTATCTTCATCGGCGAGCGCCTCAACACACGTGCAGCCGGCCTTCTCAATCCACACGCGATACTCCGGAAAGTACGGGGCGATAACAACAACCTCATCGCCCGGGTTCGTAACGGCGTTGAGCGTGCAGGTGAGCGAAGCCGCGGCACCCACCGTCATAAAGACGTCCTTGCCCTCATAGCTCGTGCCAAAGCGACGGTTGAGCGAGTCGGCGACGGCCGCTCGACATTGCGGCAGACCCGGCGCAGGCGTGTATCCATGCAGCTGGTCGCTCGGCAGCTCCAATGCCTTCTTAATGGACTCAGCAACAGCAGCGGGCGCCGGAACACTCGGGTTGCCCAGCGAAAAATCGAATACGTTCTCCGCACCGATCTGTGCCTTGCGCTCAAGGCCATAGCTAAAAATCTCACGGATGATGGAGCTTTCCGCACCGCGAGCATACATAGTTTCGTTGATCATCTGTTCCCCTTTCGCATAGGCGCTATTGTACGCTTTAGCTGAGCAAAGTGCCGCAGCAATGTTGATTGGGGACAGACTTAAATGCGTGAAAACGCTCATTTAAGTCTGTCCCCAATCAACATATCGCTCAAAAGAAAGAGCCTCCACAGGTTTCCCCGCGGAGGCTTTCGCTACAAGAACTATTTGTCGGCGTCGGTGTTGCCGTCAGCGTTGGCAGCATTGCCATCTCCGGCATCATCGGATGCGGCTTCGGCATCCTCCTGCATGGCCGCCTGCGCAAAGGCCGCGGCATCAGCCGCCAACTCCTCCTCGCTCATGCGAAGCGAGCGCTTCTTGGTCGGCATGCCAGCCGCCTTGGCGTTGCGCTCCTCCTTGGCCG
>CAUDYH010000160.1 GCA_958453575.1 uncultured Collinsella sp. | reverse complement strand
TAATGACCATAACGAAAAGGAGGAGGCAAGATGAATCAGATCATTCTCGCATCTCATGGCGGCCTGGCCGCAGGCGCCAAAGACACGCTCGAGATGGTTCTCGGCGACGTGTCGAACGTCCACGTCGTGTCGCTTGCTCGTGACGACAAGGAGCCCATCACCAATAAGGTTGAGGCTATGATCGCCACGTTCAACGCGGACGACACCGTGTATGTGCTAACCGATATGCTCGGTAGCTCGGTCAACAACAACATGGTCGAGCTTTCCAAGAACGGCACGAAGTTCACGGTTGTCAGCGGTTTCAACATCCCGCTGGCGCTCACGCTTGCTATGAGCCCCGCCCCCGTCAAGGGCACCGAGCTCGCGGCCCTCATCAACGAGGCCCGCACCGGTCTGACCAACCCCAACGCACCGGTCGAGGCTGCCGCGGCTCCCGCCAAGAAGGCTAAGGCGCCCCGTCACAGCTCCGGTCCCGCCAAGATCGTCCTCGCACGTCTTGACTACCGTCTGCTGCACGGTCAGGTCGTCTTTACCTGGACCACCAAGGTTCAGGCCGAGCGCATCATCGTCGTCGACAACGCTGCCGCCAACGATGACATCAAGAAGGGCGCTCTTAAGCTGGCCAAGCCCCAGGGCGTGCGCCTGAACGTCTTCACCGTCGAGCGTGCCCTCGCCAAGATGGACAAGCTCAACACCCTCGGCGAGCGCGTCATGTTCGTCTTTGGCAACACTGCCGAGATGCTGCAGTTCTGCCAGGGCTACAAGCTCGACGCCATCAACCTGGGCGCCACCGCCAACCACGACGGTGCCGAACAGGTCGGCGGCAAGGACAGCTCCGTCTTCTTCGACGCCACCCAGAAGGCCGACGTCAACCAGCTGCTCGACATGGGCATTAAGCTCTATGTCCAGCAGACCCCTACGTATCAGAGCGTCGACATCGACGCCAAGCTGTAATCAACCAGGCTTTTGCCTGACTGAAAGGAGAAGGGTATGAATACGTTCATCAGTGCGGTGCTCGTCGGCCTCGTCGGCGTGTTCTGCATGTGGGACTCCCGCCTGCTCGGTCGTCTTAACTTCGAGCAGCCCCTCGTTGGCGCTACGCTCGTCGGTCTGCTGCTGGGCGATGTGCCCACCGGCCTTGCCGTCGGTGCCGCCGTCGAGCTCGTGTCCATGGGCCTGGTGCAGGTCGGCGCCGCCGTTCCGCCCGATATGGTCCTGGGCGGCATCGTGGCCGCTGCCTTTGCGTGCCTGACCGATGCTTCCGCCGAGACCGCCATGACGATCGCCATCCTGGTCGCCGTCCTGGGTCAGCTCCTCGGCATCGTGTTCCGTTCCATCATCGCCGCCCTCACCCATGTGGCAGATAGCGCGATCGATAACGGAAAGTTCAAGACCGCCTATCGCATGCACATCTGCGCCGGCTCCGGTCTGTACGCCGTCATGTACTTCCTGCCGATCTTCCTCGCCGTCTTTGTTGGCACCGACCTGGTTCAGGCCATCGTCAACATGGTTCCCGAGTGGCTGTCCACTGGTCTTAACGTTTCGACCAAGATCATGACCGCCTACGGTTTGGCCCTGCTGCTCACCATGATGATCAAGAAGGGTATGACTCCGTTCCTGTTCATCGGTTTCCTGCTCGCCGCTTACCTCAACCTGTCCGTCATCGCGGTCGCTCTGATCGGTGTGTGCCTGGCTGTCGTCTTCATGGGCTTCAAGTTCAACGGTTCCCATGCAGCCGCCGGTGTCGATTCCGACTACGATCCGCTCGAAGACGACGAAGACTAAGGAGGAACACACTATGGCAACCGCAACCAAGGACGTGTCCCTGAACAAGAAGGTCAGCCAGTTCTTCTGGCGCTCCTGGGCCATCCAGGCCTCTTGGAACTACGAGCGTCAGATGAACATGGGCTTCCTCTACGGCATGGTTCCTACGCTCGACCGCCTCTATCCGGACGAGTCCGACCCCAAGCAGCTCGCTGCTAAGAAAGAGGCTTACCACCGTCACATGGCGTTCTACAACTGCACCCCGCAGACGAGCGCTTTTGTCCTAGGTCTCGCCGCCTCCATGGAGGAGGAGTACGCCAAGGATCCCGAGAACTTCGATCCCGATTCGATCAACGCGGTCAAGACCTCCCTCATGGGTCCGCTTTCCGGCATCGGTGACTCCCTCTTCCAGGGCACCATCCGCGTTATCGCCTTTGGCCTGGGCGTTCAGCTGGCTCAGCAGGGCTCCATCATGGGCCCGATCCTGGCCATGCTCATCTCCATCGTCCCCTCTGTGCTGATCACTTGGTTCGCAGCCAAGATGGGCTATCAGGGCGGCCACGAGTACCTGAGCAAGCTTCAGGGCGGCGACCTCATGGAAAAGCTCATGTATGTCTGCGGCATCGTAGGTCTTATGTCCGTGGGCGGCATGATCGCTACGCTGATCGGCGCCACCACCCCGCTGCAGTTCGCTGAGGGCACCGTCGTTATCCAGGACATCCTGGACGGTATGATGCCCCAGATGATCTCCCTTGGCCTCACTGGCCTTATGTACTGGCTCATCAAGAAGAACGTCAACACCGGTTGGCTTCTCGTGATCGCCATCGTGGGCGGCATCGCCCTCTCCGCGGCCGGCATCCTGGCCTAGTCGCGACCAAGCGCCTAACCGCTTTCCCCCGGGGGCCTGCCTGGCATCCCATACCCCAGGCAGGCTTCCATCCCTAGATGTGTCAAAGGGACAGTTCCTTTGACACATCCTCAACGGGCCGGCGACTCGGTCCAAACCACGGTAACCCTGCGAGCGCCCGGCAATGTGGCGCCGCAAAAAATCGAAAGGAATGTGTCAGATGTACGAGATCGACCTTAACCTCCCTAAGCAGATCGTCGCTGACGTCCTGTCCAACCACGAGATCCACAGCGTCGCCTTCGTCGGCTGCGGTGCTTCCATGTCCGACCTTTACCCTGCCAAGTACTTCCTGGCCAACAACACGGACAAGCTGAACGTTCAGATTTTCACCGCTAACGAGTTCAACTACGACACGCCTTCCTGGGTCAACGAGCACACCTTCGTGATCACCTGCTCCCTCGGTGGCTCCACGCCCGAGACCGTCGAGGCCAACAAGACCGCCAAGAAGCACAACTGCCCGGTCGTCTCCCTCACCAACAAGGCTGGCTCCGCTCTGACCGTCGACGCCGACCACGTCATCGTTCACGGCTTCCACGCCAACTACGCTGCCAAGTGCGAGAAGCCCGGCTACGCCATCGCTCTTGCTGTCGAGATCCTTCAGCAGACCGAGGGCTATGACCACTACGAGGACATGATCACCGGCCTCACCAACGTCTTCGAGCTCTGCGAGAACGCCGCTCAGTCCGCCAAGGGCCTCGCCAAGCAGTTCGCCCAGGACTTCAAGGACGACAAGATGATCTACTTCATGGCCTCCGGTGCCTCCGAGAAGATGGCTTATTCTCACGCCGCCTTCCTGTTTACCGAGATGCAGTGGATCGACGCCGCCGCCTACAACACCGGCGAGTACTTCCACGGCCCGTTCGAGGTTTCCACCGAGGGTAAGCCCTACGTCTTCTTCATGTCCGATGGTGCCACCCGTCCGATGGACGCCCGCGCCCTCACCTTCCTTAAGCGCATGGGCGCCAAGGTCGCTCTGATCGACTCCAAGGACTACGGCCTGGCTGACGCCGTGCCCGCGAGCGTCGTTACCTACTTCAACCCGCTGCTGCACCTCGCCGTTATGCGCGAGTACGGCAACCAGATCGCCGAGGCCCGTCAGCACCCGCTGACCATGCGTCGCTACATGTGGAAGCTTTCCTACTAATCACAAGTAAGTAGACCTTACGGGTTGATTGAGAGGGGATGGGGTTTTGCCCCGTCCCCTTTTTTGCTTTGGGGAGGGCGTGTCTGTCGCGTCGCAAAACACCAGATAAAACCTACCAAAATAAACCTGTCCCTTTTCGGCAGGTGGGAGGAGATGCGTATGATTAAGGCAGTGCTGTTTGACATGGACGGCGTGCTGGTCGATACCGAGTGGTTCTACAACCGCCGTCGCGTGGCGTTTATGGAAGAGAAGGGGTTCCATTTTGACGAGATCCCCGATCTTTCGGGGTCTAACGAGCCTGCCATTTGGAAGTCGCTGGTGCCCGACGATATTGAGCTGCGCGAGCGTCTGCGCGTGGAGTACAAGCAGGTCTACAGCCCGGTTCACCCCGTTCCGTATGCCGAGCTGCTCAACGAGCAGACGGAGCCGGTGATGCGCGAGCTGCACGAGCGCGGCGTGAAGTGCGCCATCGCAAGCTCGTCCTAT
>CAUDYH010000159.1 GCA_958453575.1 uncultured Collinsella sp. | reverse complement strand
CAGTTATATTGCAGAACACCTAGCAAAAGACCATGTCTTTGAGGATGGAAACAAAAGGACAAGCCTAGTATTTGCATTGTCTATTCTTAGGGTGGGAAATTTTACGCTCGACTTTTCCGACAATCCAAGTCCTGAGGACAACCCCTACTATGAATGGATTCAGGATCTGGTTTCCGGCAAGCGCACACGCGAAGAGCTCGCGGACTCGTTGAGGCAGAATATCAAACCAACAGAGAGCTAAAGCTTTCCTTGGGTCAATTTGTTAATCGAATCAATGCGTGAGATTATATAAATGCCGAAGGGACATATGTCCCGTAGGTGCTAGATTGGCGAGGTACGTACCTCGCCATTTTTATACTAACTTGAGGCGAAGGTCTAAGCGTTTGAACCTGCATATCGAAGAGGCCGGCAATGCGGATAAGCCTTTTCTGACTAGCGGCAGGCAGCATTCGCGATATCCTTCATGTGTTATACTTGAGACATAAATTCTGTTTCAAGTATTCGAAAGGCATGAGATGAAGTTGTTAAAGGTTCGCTTCGACCACCTCACGATGTTCGAAGACGGGATATTCGATATCGATTTGTTCGCTTCCGATCGCGTGACGGCTTCCGATGAGTCGGCCTTCGAGCTGGCGGACCACCTCTACGTGAATAGCGTCGTTGCGCTGGCGGGCATTAACGCTACGGGCAAGACGACAGCACTGAACCTGCTGGAGCTCGCCTGCCGCATTGTTGACGGCTCTCCGGCGCGCGGTGGCGGGCTCCCATCAACGTTCCCCGCCGCGTTCGACGGCCCGTCCAAACTCAAGTGCGTCATATGGCACGTAGACCGTCTTTACTTGCTCGAGTCGGTGCTGCAGGCTGTCGAAGAAGGCGACGACGGTCCCGAGCTGACGTTCTCCGATGAGGTGATTTCTTCGCTACCGGCCAAGGCCCTCAAGCGCTCGACCCTGGCATCCTGGGCCGAAATCGAGAAACTCGCGTCCCCGCTGTGCGACCGTGCTCAGATGCCGGACTCTTGGGCGGCGCTTACGCCGCCTGACGTTTCCGTCGCAGCCGCTGTGCTCGCTAAGGACTTTGGCCATCGCATCCGAGCGACGGCATTGCGCGACGGTGGCTTCCGTCTCACTGAGCAATTCAACGGACTCGACGACGTGCTTCGTGTTTTCGACTCTGGCATCGAGCATCTCGAGGTCCGGGACTCCGGCCGCGCCTTCGTACTGACGTTTACGGGTCGCGAGCCCATCACGATTTCCGAGCGGGGGCTCACCGAGGTGCTCTCCTCCGGCACTGTACGCGGCCTAGGGCTGGTGCAGCGCGCGATGAGGGTCCTGCGCTCCGGCGGCTACCTTTTAGTCGACGAGGTGGAGAACCACCTTAACCGTCAACTGGTAAACGTCGTGCTTGATCTGTTTGCCGCCCGCGGGACCAACCCCAACGGCGCGACGCTGGTTTTCACGACTCACTACCCGCAGCTACTCGATCACGTGCACCGCAAGGACAACGTGTTCTTTCTCGCCCGACGCGACTGCGGCGCGCGCGTGGTGAAGTACTCCGACCGCGTGAAGCGCATCGAGAACAAGAAGTCGGAGGTATTTGCCTCGAACTTTGTGAAGGGGACCGCTCCGCGCTACGCCGACGTTCGCGCGCTTAAGGAGCTCGTCGCAGGGGAGGTGTCCGGTGAGCTGTGATAGTGGTTTTCGCTTTGCGGGATATCATCCGATCATCTCCTGCGAGGGAACAGCGGAACAGGTGGCCGTGGAGATACTGCTTGAGGCGGACGCGCTCGTCTTCCCAGCTGGTGACATCGTGGACGTAACCCGCGCGCGCAAGGCCTCAGATATCCAAGACAAGTATCTCAAGTTCGACTACGACTGGCCAGTCTGCGTCATCAGGGTGCTGGACTCGAGGAAGGAGCGCTTCAAGCTCGGCAACCTGTACGCCGACCGTTTCCCGGTGGTTAGCTACGTGACCCATCCAGAGATAGAGGTGCTGGCCATTATTCGAGAGGGCGCGTGGAGACGCTGGCACGGCGGACGTATGAAACCGAGCGACTTCTGCAAACAGGAGCTCGGCATGCGCGAGGCGAAGAGAGAAGGCTTCCTAAGAGATTATTGGGATGCCGATTCGCTTGCGGCCGCCGCCAGGGAATACAGGCGTCTTTCGAAAATCCCCAAGGGCGAGTTGTGCCTGGCAGACCTCATCCGGTAAAGGCTTGTAGCCACCGTAATACCCATAACGCTTCCCAAGACTACCGGCTGCCGCTTGGTTGCCCTTTTCTCGGTGCTTTTCTTGCCATGCACACCACAGCCATAACGCCCATTTCCGGAAGTGCGGGGAAAAATCGGAACCAGCCGAGCACAAACCAATTTATGGCGTCAAAAACGCAGGTCGCGAAAGGGTATAACCGGGGTCTGGTTGGCGGAACTCGGTCTTTCCCCGCACTTCCGAATTCTCAAAACGGAAGTATGCGGCAAATTCTGGATACCCCGACCACACCGGCCTTTTTACGCAAAGAAACCGCAGGTAGAGGCGTTGGTGTGCTCCAGCGTGGTCAATAAGTCTGGATTTTGCCGCATACTTCCGAACTCGGAGAGTCTTAGAAGCCAGTATTGAATATCGGCAGCCACTTGCCGAAAATCCATTTGAGGGAATTCGTATCGTCGATATCGTTCGAGAGGGGATGACAGAAAATGACCCACGCCTACAGTGGGATGTATCTCGAGGATGCCATGAGAACGCTGGGCGAGGCAGTCGATTTCGCCCTCTGCGACCAAGGGCTGACTCCAGCCGAGTTGACGGCGATCCTGTCGAACGCTCTTGAGATGAAACAGTTTGAGCGCGATATGCCTCGCGTTGTCTGCGGCATGTCGGGTGACGAACTTGCGCGTGAAATAATTGCCAGTGCAGGACTGAAGCCCGCAGAATGTAGGGAGAGCTATCCGCTTGATCGTTCCTCGCAATACTGGGCGGGCTGGATTTTGGCTTATTCGCAATGGGCGAGCAGCTTGAACTTTAACGAGCTCTTTGAAGTCGCCCCGCTTGATTGGATTATCGGTTCGTATTCCCCGCTTCACGAGGCGTCGGAAGATACATTCGCAGAGATTGTTATCGATAAATGGAACAAAGCCCAGGCAGACAAAAAGGGCCTCAAAGCGGCACGAAAGGCGGCCGGCCTAACGCAAAAACAGCTGGCCGCCCAATCGGGGGTTAAACTTCGCGCTATACAGCTCTACGAACAGAATCAGCTGGATTTACGCCGGGCCTCGGTCTCTTCGGCATTGGCGCTCGCAAACACCCTAAGCTGCGCCATCGAAGACCTCGTCTGGCAACCGATCGCCCTGGAGTACGACTCGCGGGCTATTCCGTCCGAAAGGCTATAGAGGAGGCAGACATGCCTTGGAACTACGTTCAACAAGATGACGGAGCTGATTGCGTTGCTCAAGAAGATCATTCATCTGCGCTCGAGGTAAATTCAGCATCTCCGATTTTGCTCGACGGCGTCACGCCGATCGACGAAGCTATTCGGCAGACCATAGCGGGCATGCCCAACGCGCTCAAGCTCTTGGAGAACTTATGATGGCGGCTATGCAGCGGAGCGCTCATCCGTTCGCGCCGCTCGTGCTCGATGATACCGGTTCGCTTGAAGCTATGGCCGCGGCCGCGATGCGCCTACACAGCACGCTGATGACGGTCGGGCGCTGCTATACAACCGACGCCACAGGCGACCGAGCCGCGCTTGAGCTTGGACGCGTCGAGTCCGTGCTTGCGGGTGCATTCTGTACGATATTCGGTCAATCGCCGGCCGATCGCTTCGCAGACATCTTTGACCAGGTCACCTACGTGGCCGAGCACATGGTCAAGGACCACATCTTCGAGGACGGTAACAAACGTACCAGCCTTATCTATGCAATGTCCGTCTTAAGGTTCGCAGGCACTCCGGTCGTGCTGTCCGACAGCCCCGAGCCCAAAGACAACCAGTACTACGCCTGGATCCAGGACCTCGTATCCGGAAACCGTACGACCAGCGGGCTCGCCGAGGAGCTGCGCCGCGGTTGCATTGCGGGCATAGGCGACCCGTCGCACGTATAGAATCAAAGCATCTGTACGCCGGTTATTGAATTGATTGGACACCACATGGAGATCCCCAGCACCCTGTGCTGCCGCCCCGAGACCTCGTGGATCAAGCGATAAAGGGTGGTTGAGCTGCTGGTTTGCTGGGCGCCTTGTTTGTGATGGAACGGCATGTGCCCACGAATTTAAAATCGGGGGCAAAAAGTTGTTGGTAAACCACGCGAGGCTATGATAGTATCTCTTTTGCCGAAAGGCGACGGGCGATTGGCTCAGGGGTAGAGCA
>CAUDYH010000158.1 GCA_958453575.1 uncultured Collinsella sp. | reverse complement strand
CTCAAGAATGGCTCGACGGCCGCCGATCTTTCCGAAGAGCTCTTTAAGCAGGCCGGTCTCAAGGTCGACTACGACCCCAATGGTTCTTGGGGCTGGGTGCTCAACTCCATTACGTCGCCTTTCGACGCTGATCGTACTCTTGCGTATGATTCCGCTACGGGTGCCTATTGGCAGCTGTTTATCAATGGTGTTGCGGCGTCGGTTGGCGCTGGCAGTTACCCCCTCGATGCGGGCGACTCTGTTGTCTGGTGCTATTCGAAGTACGGCGACGCTGCACCCACCGACCAGCTTTCGGTAAGCTGCACCGTTATCGGTCAGGACGCTTCGGGTGCTCAGCAGACGTGGGCGCAGCCTACGACTGCACTGGTGGAAGAGGGCGCAACTGCCGCCGATCTTTCCGAGCAGGTCTTTAAGCGGGCCGGTATTGGCGCCGACGTCCAAACCGGTTCGTATGGTTGGTTCCTCAATTCGCTGACTTCTCCGTTCAATAAGAGCGTGAAGCTTTCGACCGTACGGGTAAACGAAAGCACCTGGAAGTCCTGGCAGTTCTTCGTTAACGGCAAGATGGCCAATGTCGGCGCCGGCAACTACACGCTCAAGGCCGGCGATGAGATTACCTGGGTCTATGGTTCCGATGGCACCATGCCCGGTCAGGTCTCTGTCTCGATGGAGATCATCGGCAAGAAGGACGATAAGGCACAGCGCTGGACCGATCCTTCGAAGCAGGTGTTTGTTGGGGGCACGACGATCAAGGACGCCACTGCCGCCTACTTCGATGCTTTGGGCATCAAGTCCGAGATGTACGATCAGCTGGGCTTCTGGGGCGTTCACAGCCTCGTCTCTCCGCTTGACGGCACTAAGTTGGCCGGCGCTTGGTCGTACTTTGTTAACGGTGTTCCCGGATCTCAACTCGACAGTGACTACGTGCTCAAGTCGCGTGACGAGATCGTCTGGGCCTATGCTGCCGGCGATACGGTGCCTAATCCCGACGAGGTCGTAGTCAATCCGAGCGCCCCACGTCCGACCGATTGGAAGTCCGATTGGGACGGCAAGTCCAATGCAGCGGTCGAGAACGTTTCGACGCCTACGGGTGCGCTAGCGAGCTCCTGGACGTTCGATTGGAAGGCGTACTCGGGTGCCGCGAATCCCAACGCAAGTGAGCCTATCGTTGTTAACGGCTACGTATACCTCGCCGTCAACAAGCGTTTACTAAAGATTAACGCCGAGTCGGGCAAGGTCCTTGCCGAGTCGAAGCTTAAGACTGCGGTCGGTTACACCTCGCGCCCGATTTACGCGAACGGTTTGGTTATCGTTCCGCTCGACCGCGGTGCGGTCCAGGCTCTGACGGCTGACACGCTCACAACGGTTTGGGTCACTGACTTCGTGAGCGGGACTGCTCAGTCGAATTCTCAGCTGACGGTTGATGGCAATTACCTCTATGTCGGCACCGTTGATGTCGACTATGGAAAGGGCACGTATGACAACGGCCATCTGACGCGCATCAATATCCTGACCGGAGCGGTTTCTTGGCAGCATGTCAATCCGAACGAGGGCTATTACTGGACAGGCGCTACGGTGGGCGATGACTTTGTCTTGGTTCCCACCAGTTCCGGTACCGTCGAGATGCTGAGCAAGTCGACGGGCGATGTGCTCGGCAGCGTCTCGGTTGGGGCGATTGTCAACTCCACCTGCGTCTTTTCTGACGACGGTAGCCATGCCTATCTCATCTCGCGCGACGGCAAGCTGCACGTATTGGCGATTTCTGATGGCGACTCACGCGATGCGGATGCCGCTTCGCGTATTACCGAGGAGCGCGTAGTTGACCTTGGCCTTACCGGCTGTGCGTGTGCGCCTACGATGTATGATGGCAAGCTAATTGTTGGCGGCGAGGTTGCTGGCGGCTCTGCGCTGGCGATTATTGACCCGGCCAAGGACTTTGCCAGGACGCTGGTCACGACGGCGGACGGCTCTCAGCTGCCGGCCGGACTTGGTGGCATCAAGGGCGCTCCGCTCGTGAGTGCCCAGGGCAAAGACGCGTATGTCTACTTCACGGTTAACTACGGCGAGAGCCCTGATTTCGTTAACTACACCACGGGCGGTGGCGTATATCGTTACAAGTTGGGTGACACCGAGGCTTCTGGTGTGTTTAGCGCAACGGGCCACAACAACTACTGTGACTCGCCAATCGCTTGTGATGCCCAGGGCAACTTGTACTACATCAACGACTCTGGCACGCTGTTCAAGCTGAATGCTGGCGTTAAGGTTTCGTTTAGTGCTGGCAAGGGGTCCAAGGTCGATTTTCAGACTACGGCCGCCAACGGCTCTGTGGCCAAGCCTGCCGATCCGACGCGCGAGGGCTACACCTTCGCTGGTTGGTATACCGACGAGGCTTGTACGGAGGCGTATGACTTTAGCGTTGCGGTGACGGCGGATATGACGCTGTATGCCAAGTGGGTCAAGAATGCTGTTAACCCTGGTGGTAACGGCGGCTCTGGCTCCAACGGCGGCTCGGGTAATGCCGGTGCCGGCGCCGGTTCCGGCAATGGTACTAACGGCCAGCAGAGCGGCGGCGCTGTTTCGCCTGGGCAGAAGCCGGTGTCGTCGACCACGACCACGACCGAGACCAAGGACGGCAAGGATTCCAAGAAGGATTCCGACAAGTCCGACAAGAAGGACAGCAAGAAGTCTGATAAGAAGTCCAGCAAGTCCGGCTCCAAGTCCGATACGGGCTCGTCTGCTACGACCGCTGCTAAGAAGTCCACTGCGGCTCCCGCGCAGCAGTCTGGCTTCAATCCGCTTGCCATCGTCGGCGTTGCGGCAGGCGTGATCGGTCTTGCCGTCATCGGCGTGTTCGTATTCACCAAGCGTCGGTAGGTGAGGGCTGTGTCCAATAAGCCTCAGGACGCCGAGTCCAAGCAGCCCGACTCGTCGTTCATCCAGCTTGACGATACAAAGCAAAAGGGCGCCGCTTCGGTGGCGCCCGCCTCGCGGCGCAAGGCGCTTGTTGGTGTTCTGACAGCCGTCTGCATTGCGCTGATTGTCGTCTCGCTGGGTTTTGTTTACCCTTCCGTCAGCGGTGCCTGGTCCATCGATTGGATTGTCGAGACCGTGACGGGGGAGAGCATCGTTGCCAAGGATGCGTCGGTTTCCGGCTCGACTACCGCTTCGGGTAAGGTTGCGTCCAAGGACTCCAAATCTTCGGACAATGCGAAGGACGGGTCGAAGGACTCGGATGAATCTGATTCCAAGGACGCTTCCGAATCCTCGGACAAGGACTCAAAAAAGGATTCGAAGGAGAAGAAGTCCGAAGGCAAGGGCGGGAAGAAGTCCAGCAACGTGTCTGCCGGACATGGCTCCGAATCCGCCGGTGGATCGAGTTCTTCTGACGGCTCTTCTTCGGGCGGCGGCTCGGTGTCTGGCGGTGGGTCTGCATCCAACAGCGGCAGCGCCTCTGCTGGCAATCAGGGCGGCTCGCAGCAGCCTGGCTACGTCACGGTGACGGTTTCGGTCACATCGAGCGCCGTGGGCAATCCTGTGTCTTCTAGTGGCACCTTCACCTTTAACGAGGGCGCTACGGCCTACGATGCTCTGTGCGCCCTAGGGCTTTCCGTGAATGCGCGCGGCACGTCGTACGGAACGTATGTTGCCGCCATTGGCGGTTTGGCCGAGATGGAGCATGGCGGCAAGAGCGGCTGGATGTACTCCGTTAACGGCACAGCGCCCATGACGGCCTGCAGTAACTACGTTCTCCCTAATGGCGCCAACGTCGTGTGGTATTACGTAACGGGCTAGAGGCCTCGACATAGCGCGCCAGACGGGCAGTTCGGACCAACATCCGAGCCGCCCGTTTTCATGCGAATGGGACGTCGTTTCCCAATCGAGGCTCAACCGGAAATTGCATCCCACTCTGAAGGCGAATTCCGGGACACAGTTTCCGCTAGGACGGCGTTGCGGAAGCTGTGTCCCATTCTGAGGCTGCAATCTGGGATGCACTTTCCGGAACGGCGCTCATAGGGAAACTGCGTCCCATTCATGCACTGTAGCCCGCCTCGTACGCCTTCCGCGGCAGACTCTGTAAACAAAAAGCCGGTTGGAACGTGAATTCCAACCGGCTGCGAAGCGAGATTATGTTGGGCCGTCTACGACTGCGCGCCCTCGAGGAATAAGCGACGGCTAAAGTAGTTGTACCAGGTGACCAAGAACGTTGCGATTGCCTTCATGGCCTGGTAGCCGATGCTCAAAAACGTGACGCCCACAAACATGTACAGGTCGTTGAGACCCAGACCAATTACCGACAGGATGGTGAAGATCGTAAACTCGCGCTTGCGGCTCATGCCCTCGCGATGGTCGAACACGTA
>CAUDYH010000157.1 GCA_958453575.1 uncultured Collinsella sp. | reverse complement strand
TGCAGAATTCAGCATTGACGGAGCACCTGGGCGATGCTTCGCAAGATACGCTAGGAGCATAGATGAAACCGGTTTTGAGTACCGAAGAAGTCGTTCGTCTCGAGGACATCATCGAACGCGAAGGGACTTCGAAGGCCGAGCTTATGGAGCTAGCGGGTGAGTTTGCCGCCAACGAGGTCTTGAAGCTCAATCCCGATCGGGTTCTCGTTCTGGTCGGTTTTGGTAATAATGGCGGCGACGGTTGGGTTGCCGCCGATATTCTGAGCCATAAGGGTGTGGACGTCGATATCGTTTCTCCGGTTGAGCCGGATGAGATTCCTGCTGCTCTGGCACGTCATGTTGCTCGTCGTACTGCCGGCCGCGATGTGCACGTTTGCGTCGGCCCCTCGCGTGACGAACTCGAGGTTTTGATCGATAAGGCCGATGTTGTTGTCGATGCCATTTTTGGTACCGGGTTCCACGGGAATCTGCGTGCGCCGTTCTCCATCTGGATTCCTACGGTCAATGAATGCGCCGATTGTGTCGTATCCATTGATGTCCCCTCGGGCCTGAATGCCGAGACGGGCGTTGTTGATGACGACTGCATTCGTGCCGAGCATACGGTGACGATGATTGCGCCCAAGATTGGTCTGTATAGCGCTGATGGCCCTGAGTATGCTGGCGATTTGATCTGCGGCAATCTTTACGACCGTCTTGACGAGGTCATCGATGATGTCGACCACGCCGCCGAGATTGTCGAGCCCGGTGACTTAGTTGATTACTTTGCTCCACTACCTACGAATATCGATAAGTATTCCCGTGGCTCTGTGCTTATTGTCGCCGGATCTGCGCAATATCCTGGTGCTGCCATTATGGCGGCCAAGTCTGCAGCTCGCGCGGGTGCTGGTTACGTGGCAGTCGCGGCTCCTGACGCCTGCGCCAATCTTATTCGCATGGCACTTCCTTCGATTCCCGTCTTTGCTATTCCGTCTGATTCCCGTGGCTCCTTTGGCGCCGCTGCGCGCATGACTGTGTGCGAGATTGCAAAGAAGTACAGCTGTGTACTGTGCGGTCCCGGTATGACGACATCTGCCGGCGCTATGCAGGTGGTTTCGGGCTTGCTCGAGCTTGATGTACCGCTTATTTTGGACGCCGATGCACTCAACTGCCTTGCTAAGATTGCCATTGACGGTATTGATAGTAATCCCGAGATGTATCGTCGCGAGCAGCCGTTGGTTATGACGCCGCACTATCGTGAGCTTTCGCGTCTGGTTGCCGGTGACGAGGTGAACGACCTTGGTACCGCGATTGCAGCCGCGCAGAAGGTTGTCTGGGCTGCAGGCTCTGACAATCTGGTGGTCATTGCCAAGGGGCCGACGACGGCTATCTGTGGCGTTGAGCGCGTGCTGCTGCCGCTCTCGGGTCCGGCTTCTCTGGCAACTGCCGGTTCGGGTGATGTTCTCGCGGGTATTTTGGCCGGCACGCTTGCCACCATGCGCGACGAGATGGATCGTTGGGAGTTGCTGTATTCGTACGCCGTCGCACTTCACAGCTACGCCGGTTTTGCCGCGGCGACGGAGTATGGTGAGAAGAGCGTCATCGCGACCGATCTTATCGACTTGATCGGTCCTGCCATGGAACTGGCGGCAAAGGATGCGCTCGAAGATCTGGGAATCATGGACGAAGGGTCGGATGACCAATCATGAATAAAGCCGATTTGACGCGCTGGTCCTGGGTCGAGATCGACCGCGGGGCGCTCCGTCGCAACACGAGGGCCTATAAGAACTTGCTGAATCCACGTCAGCGCCTGTGCTGCGTGGTCAAGGCCGATGCTTATGGTCATGGAGCTGTTGAGTGCGCCAAGATCATGTATTCGGCCGGTGCCGACATGTTTGCCGTGGCGACGGTTAACGAGGGCGTTGAGCTCCGACAGGGCGGGATTACGAAACCCATCCTCATCCTAAGCGAGCCGCCTATCGAGGCCATTCCGACGTTGCTCGAGTTTGATATCATGCCCTCGGTCTATACGTCTGACTTTGCTCTTGCGTATGGCGAATGTGCCGTCGCGGCGGGCAAAGTGGGCAAGTATCATCTCGCTATCGAGACAGGCATGAATCGTATCGGCGTTCACTACACGCAGGTGCTCGACTTTGTCCGCGGTATAAATTTCCATCGCGGTATTCAGTGCGACGGCGTATTTACGCACTTCGCCACGGCCGATGAACCTTCGGGCTGGGACTACAAGCTGCAGTGTCAGCGCTTTACCGAGGCCGTTCAGGCCATTAAGGATGCGGGTTTTGAGTACGGTATCGTGCACTGCGCCAACACGCCGTCCTCGATGCTCGACCCCTCGATGCATTTTGATATGATCCGCGCCGGCGTTGGCTTGTATGGCATGCAGCCGTGCGAGCTGAGTGGCCGCGTGATGCAGCTTGATCCCGTTATGAGCGTCCATGCGCGTGTGACGCGCGTGGCACACCCTGCGATGGGTGAGGGTGTGGGCTACGGTTTTACCTACCGCGTACCGCGTACGCGCGTTCAGATCTGCACGCTGCCGATCGGTTATGCCGATGGCCTATCGCGTACGCTTTCCAATCGTATGGATGTGCTGTATCGCGGCGAGCGCGTGCATCAGGTTGGCAATATCTGCATGGACCAGTTTATGGTCGCCATTCAGTCCAACCCGGCACACGAGATTCCCGAGGCCGAGTATGGTGACGAGATGATCATTGTCGGCCGCGATGGCGATGCCGAGATCACTATGGACGAGATGGCCCGACTGCGCGGAACGATTAACTACGAGGTCGCCTGCGGCTTTGGCATGCGTCTCGACAAGATCTACGTGTAGGAGCCACTATGGGCGTCATGCACATCCCCGGCCATACCCATCAGGCACCACGTGAGGTCGCACTCGAGGAAATTGAGGCCGTTCTGGGCGATTGTCACCTCTGCCAGCTCTGCCAGTCGCGTCACAATATCGTGTTTGGCGTGGGAAACCCCCGCGCTCGCGTGATGTTTATCGGTGAGGCGCCGGGCCGCAATGAGGATTTGCAGGGCGAGCCCTTTGTGGGGGCGGCAGGCGAGGACCTCAACGGCATTTTGTCGCTGGCGGGGCTCAAACGCGAAGACGTCTACATTGCCAACGTGCTTAAGTGCCGCCCGCCGGGAAACCGCAATCCGCGTCCCGAGGAAGTGCTGGCTTGCTCGCCGTTTTTGCGTGAGCAGATTCGAAGCATCTGGCCTGATATTATCGTGACGCTCGGCAACCCCGCGACGCACTTTGTGCTTAAGACCGAGATTGGCATTACTAAGCTGCGCGGCAGGTTCCACCAGATGGGGCATTTTGTAGTAATGCCCACTTTTCATCCGGCAGCAGCGCTGCGCAATCCGGCGTGGCAGGAGCTGCTGGAGGAAGACTTTAAGATGCTGGGCGATTATCTGGAGCGACATCCCGCACCAGAGGACGCCTCGGAATAATAAGGAGCATATATGTCCCTGGAGCGCCTGGGGGTAGGTACTTACAAAACGACTTGCGCTGCCGATACGGAGTACTTTGGCGAGCTAATTGCACCGTGCCTTGAGGACGGAGATGTGCTCATCCTGACCGGTGGCCTGGGAGTGGGCAAAACTCACTTTACCAAGGGCGTCTCGCGCGGGCTGGGCGATGGGCATATGGTTACGAGTCCTACGTTTGCGCTCATGGCCGTTCACGATCAAGGTCGTATTCCGCTGTTTCACTTTGATCTATACCGCCTGGAGCATGCCTACGAGCTCGAGGATACGGGCATTTTCGATGTGCTGGGCTATGAGGGTGCTTGCCTGCTGGAATGGGGCGAACAATTCCAGGACGAGCTGACGGATGAGTATCTTTCGGTGACGCTCAGGCGTGATGAGGGCGACAGCGATGTGCGAACGATAACGCTCGAGGCGCACGGTGACCGCGCAATGGAGCTTTCCCATTTGATTGATAAGGCTGTACAAGATGAGCTTGCATAACGACAACGCGCTGGTGGTGGCGCTCGATACCTCGACCGACATGCTTGCCTGCGCGGCAAGCTGGATTGATGGGCAGACGGGTGAGACGAAGCTCGTGAGTGGCGACCACATGTGTCGCCGTCACGCCAACGTTGAGCTCGTGAATACCGTTGATGGCGTGCTGGCTCAAGCCGGTCTGGATCGCAGCGATGTTGGTTGCTATGTGGTCGGCCGCGGCCCGGGGTCCTTTACGGGTGTGCGCATCGGCATCTCCACTGCCAAGGGCCTCGCGCGTGGTGCCAATGTTCCGCTGCTGGGCGTGTCGACGCTCGACGCTTGCGCTTGGACGGCGTGGAAGGCTGGCGTGCGCGGCAAGCTTGGTATCTTGGCCGATGCTATGCGCGGTGAGGTATATCC
>CAUDYH010000156.1 GCA_958453575.1 uncultured Collinsella sp. | reverse complement strand
GCGCCGCTGGCATCGAGCTTTCGGCCGCGCTTGCCCGCGAGCTCGAGACCGTGCAGATCCCCAAGTTCGCCACGGACGAGTATTCCTGCCGCCGCGTGCCCGGCGTCGATTCTAGCGAGGTGCGCTAATGGCTGCCAAACTCATCGATCTTTCCTTTACGCTCAACGGCCGCAAGGTCAAGGTTCAGATTGCCCCTGACACCATGCTCTTTTCGCTTTTGCGTGAGCAGGGTTGCGCGTCGGTGCGCTGCGCCTGCGAAACCACCAACTGCGGTCTGTGCACGGTGTGGCTCGACGGCGACCCGGTGCTGAGCTGCTCGGTTCCCGCCGCGCGCGTCGAGGGCCATACCATCACCACGCTCGAGGGTCTCAAGGCTGAGTCCGAGGCGCTCGCCCGCGCGATGGCTGCCGAAGGCGCCGAGCAGTGCGGTTTTTGCGCCCCCGGCCTTATCATGAACGTGCTGGCGCTTGCCCGCGCCGCCAAGGAGGACCCGAGCCTCGTCGCCACGCGCGAGGAACTGTCGCGCCAGCTCGCCGGCAACCTGTGCCGCTGCAGCGGCTACGAGAGCCAGCTGCGCGCCATTGTCCGCTTCCTCAACGAGTCCGGCGTGCAGGTGGGCTTTGAGATGCCCGAGCTGCCGGTCAACGACACCAGCTGCGACGGTGTCTCGTACAAGCAGATTACCCATAAGCAGCCTAAGAAGGACTCGAAGGCGCTGCTCGAGGGCCGTCCCGTCTACACGGGCGATATGGTGCCCGCCGGCGCCCTGATCGTCAAACTCAAGCGCAGCCCCTATGCCCGCGCCAAGATCCGCTCCATCGATACGTCGCGCGCCCTGAAGGTGCCCGGCGTCGTGGGCGTCTACACTTACGAGGACGTGCCCAAGCGCCGCTTTACTATCGCCGGTCAGAGCTATCCGCAGCCGAGTCCCTACGACCGCCTGATTCTCGAGAACCTCGTGCGCTATCAAAACGAGGAGGTGGCGATCGTCGCCGCCGAGACCGAGGAGGCCGCCGACAAGGCGCTCAAGCTCATCAAGGTCGACTACGAGGTGCTCGAGCCGCTGCTCGACTTTACCCAGGCGCTCGATAACGACATCGTGGTCCACCCCGAGGGCGACGTGACCTTTATGTTCCCGCAGGGCGGCGATGTGCCCCGCAACCTGGTGTGCAGCGGTACCAGCGACTTTGGTGATCTGGACGAGGCCTTCGCCCAGAGCGACATCGTCTTTGAGCGCACCTACAACAGCCAGGCCACGCAGACCGCGCCCATGGAGACTTTCCGCGCCTTCGCGACGACCGACGCGTTTGGGCGCATCTCGGTGACCACCTCTACGCAGGTGCCCTTCCACGTGCGCCGCATGGTCGCTCAGTCGCTCGATATTCCGCAGTCGCAGGTGCAGGTCATTAAGCCGCGCATCGGCGGCGGCTTTGGCTCCAAGCAGACGGGCTGCTGCGAGATCTTCGTGGCATTCGTTACCCAGCAGACCGGCCGTCCGAGCTATTGCTGCTACACCCGCGAGGAGACCATCACCGCGGGCAACTCGCGCCACCAGATGCAGATGACCGTTAAGCTGGGCGCCATGAACGACGGCACCATTACGGCCATCGATCTGCACACGCTGTCCAACGCCGGCGCGTACGGCGAGCACGCTACCACGACGATCGGCCTTTCGGGCCACAAGAGCCTGCCGATTTACAACCATGTGAAGGCGAGCCGCTTTAGCTGGGACGCCGTCTACACCAACACAAACCGCGGCGGCGCGTATCGCGGCTACGGTGCCACCCAGGGCCAGTTTGCCGTGGAGAGCGCCGTCAACGAGCTCGCCGACATGCTGCACATGGACCCCGCCGACCTGCGCCTTAAGAACATCGTGCGCGAGGGCGAGATCATGCCGCAGTACTACAACGAGAAGCTCAACGCCTGCGCGCTCGACCGCTGCCTGCTGCGCGCGATGGACATGATCGGTTGGCGCGACAAGCCGCTAGCCGTCGACCTGGGCGACCGTGTGCGTGCTCTGGGCTGTGCGCTCACCATGCAGGGCTCGGGCATCTCCAACGTGGATATCGCCGGCATCGACATGCGCTTGGAAGAGGACGGCTTCATTACCATCGGCACCGGCGCCACCGATAACGGCATGGGCGTCGACACGATCCTGGCGCAGATTGCCGCCGAGGAGCTGGGTGTGGAGAGCTCGCTCATTGTGGTACGCGGCGTGGACACCGACGTGTCGCCGTTCGACGCCGGCTCGTACGCGAGCTCGGGCACGTACGTGACGGGCCTGGCGGCCAAGAACGCCGCGACCGAGCTGCGCGAGAAGATTTGCGCCAAGGCCGCCCAGATGTGGGACGTTGACGCCGCCGACGTGGTCTTCGACGGCCAGTACGTGCGCCTGTCCGACGAGCGTGCCGCTCGTGAGCAGAACCGCTACCTCACGCTGCGCGAATTTGCCAACCTATGCGTCAAGAACATCGCGGGCGGCGACGCGCTCACCTCGCATGCTTCTGCCTGCCTGCCCGTTTCGCCTCCGCCGTTTATGGCCGGCATTGCCGAGGTCGAGGTCGACAAGGCCACCGGCAAGGTGACTGTGGTGGACTACGCGGCGGCTGTGGACTGCGGCACCGTGATCAACGAGGCACTCGCGCGCGTCCAGGCCGAGGGCGGCATTGCCCAGGGCATCGGCCACGCGCTCTACGAGATCGTCGAGCACGACGACCGCGGCCGCCTGCGCACCGGCAACTTTATGAGCTACAAGCTGCCCACGCGCCTGGACATCGGCAGTATTCGCGTGGCCTTTGAGCCGAGCTACGAGCCTACGGGCCCGTTTGGCGCCAAGTCGATCGGCGAGGTCGTCATTAACACGCCGCTCGCCGCCGTGGCCTCGGCCGTGGCACACGCCACTGGCCACCAGGTGCGCTCGCTGCCGATCACGCCCGAGAAGGCCCTGCTGGGGGAGTAGCGGGTCGGCGAACAAGTCGTAATGGGCGGGGCGGGGCAACTCGCCCCGCCTTTCGCACTCGTGGTGAGGTCGTGAGCCTGTAAAACGTGTGCGTGCGCTTGTCGTTCGTATCTGCTATCATTCCTAGTCTGTGCGCTCATGCGGGCGTGGCGGAATTGGTAGACGCGCCAGATTTAGGTTCTGGTGGGATTCCCGTGAAGGTTCGAGTCCTTTCGCCCGCACCAACGCATCTGCGTCGGCTTCGGCCGTCGCGACTCTTTGTTGCATAAAGGTACCAGCACCTCAGATAAGCTGGGCAGTATGAGGAGGAACGTGTTGAACATCACCGCTTCTGACGTCAAGGACGCCAAGCTCACCGCTACGGTCACCATCCCGGCCGCCGACGTCGACGCCGCGATCAAGAAGGCCTACAAGGACACCGCCAAGAAGTACCGCTTCCCGGGCTTCCGTGCCGGCAAGGCTCCCCGTCCGGTCATCGATTCCGCTCTTGGCGCCGAGGCTACCCTCGCTCAGGCCACCAACGACCTGATCGCCGCCAACGAGCCCGCCGTCCTCAACGAGCTGGACATCGTCCCCACCAAGAGCGGTGACTACAAGGAGCTCGACCTCGCCAAGGATCACGAGGACTACACCTACACCGTCGAGTTCTCCCTGCGTCCCGCCGCTGAGCTCTCCTCCTTCGACGCTGTCGAGATCGAGATGCCCCCTGCGGAGGTCACCGAGTCCGAGATCAACAACCAGGTCGAGATGCTCCTCAACTACCGTGCCACCTTCGAGGACGTCGAGGGCCGCGCTGTCGAGTCCGAGGACTACGTTACCGTCGACCTCAAGGCCGTCGAGAACGCCGACAACTTTGCCGCCGAGGGCCGTATGCTCATCGCCGGTAGCGACAGCAACCCCGCCGAGTTCAACGAGGCTCTGATCGGCGCCAACGTTGACGACGTCAAGTCCGTCACCTGGACCGACGAGGCCGAGGAGGGCGAGGAGGCCGAGACCCACACCGTCGAGGTCACCGTCAAGGGCATCAAGGTCCGCAACACCCCCGAGCTCACCGACGAGCTCGTCAAGTCTGACTTTGGCTTCGACAGCATCGACGCTATGCGCGACGCCATCAAGATCGAGATCGAGCAGGACAAGGCTTCCCGCCTCCCGGCCGAGAAGGAGAACCGTTGCGTCTCCGCTCTCGCCGAGCGCCTGCAGCTCGACGAGATGGACGCCGACTACGAGCAGTCCGTCTTTGAGGAGCTTGGCCAGAACTTCCTGTCCAACCTCGCTGCCCGCGGCATGACGCTGGACACCTGGCTGCCCGCTTCCGGCCTGACCATGGAGCAGTTCATCGGCGACCTGCACAAGCAGGCCAACGACGTTGCCCGTGAGTCCCTGGCGCTCGACGCTCTCGCCCGTGAGCTCAAGATTGAGGTC
>CAUDYH010000155.1 GCA_958453575.1 uncultured Collinsella sp. | reverse complement strand
TGCCCCCGGCATCCCCTGTTGACTTGGGGCCCGCGGTCGTTATCTCCCATGCTTCCTCGACGGTAGCGGGTCCTCGTCATAACGCTCTGCATGTTCTAGCCACACGCGCATGCCGGAGCACATCTACTCATTGCGATCGTTTCACCTTTAGAAAGGACATTTACATGGACGCCAAGTTTACCGAGCTCGTCGAGCAGCTGAACGGCCTCGATTTTAAGGGTATGTACGGCAGCGACTTCCTGCACACCTGGGACAAGACCACCGATGAGCTCAAGGCGCTCTACATCGTCGCCGACGCCCTGCGCGAGCTGCGCGAGAACAACGTTTCGTCCAAGATCTTCGACTCGGGCTTGGCCGTCTCCCTGTTCCGTGACAACTCCACTCGTACGCGCTTCTCCTTCTCTAAGGCCGCCAACCTGCTCGGCCTTGAGCTGCAGGACCTGGACGAGAAGAAGTCCCAGATCGCTCACGGCGAGACCGTCCGCGAGACCGCTACCATGATCTCCTTCATGGCCGACGTCATCGGCATCCGTGACGACATGTACATCGGCAAGGGCGACGCCTACATGGCCGAGGTCTCCGAGTCCGTGCAGCAGGCTTACGAGGATGGCGTTCTGGATCACCGTCCCACGCTCATCTCCCTGCAGTCCGACTCCGATCACCCCACGCAGTCCTCTGCCGACATGCTCTACCTCATCAACGAGTTTGGCGGCCTTGAGAACCTCAAGGGCAAGAAGGTTGCCGTGACCTGGGCCTATTCGCCCTCTTACGGCAAGCCGCTGTCCTGCCCGCAGTCGCTGATCAGCCTGCTGCCCCGCTTTGGCATGGACGTCACCCTGGCTCACCCCGAGGGCTACGACCTCATGCCCGAGGTCGTCGAGCGCGCCAAGGGCTATGCCGCCGAGTCCGGCACCACCTTTAAGCAGGTCAACACCATGGCCGAGGCCTTCGAGGGCGCCGACATCGTGATCCCCAAGAGCTGGGCTCCGTTTGCCGCCATGGAGAAGCGCACCAACCTGTACGCCGAGGGCGACGACGCCGGCATCGCAGCGCTCGAGAAGGAGCTGCTCGCCCAGAACGCCACCCATCAGGACTGGTGCTCCACGACCGAGCTCATGGAGAAGACTGCCAACGGCCAGGACACCATCTTTATGCACCCGCTGCCCGCCGACATCTCCGGTGTCTCCTGCGAGCACGGCGAGGTTAACGCCGACGTCTTCGACATGCACCGCGTGGGCATGTACAAGGAGGCCAGCTACAAGCCGTACGCCATCGCTGCCATGATGTTCCTGCAGAAGGTTGCCGATCCCGCCGCTACCCTCAAGGCCCTCGACGAGCGCAACACCGCCCGTTGGCTCCAGGCCTAAAGCCGGGCTGAGGTAAGCCATGTAAAGGGGGCGCTCTGCCAACTGGCGGGGTGCCCCTATTTTGCATCGCGGGCGTGCGGGATAAGCGCTTTCGATGTGGATGCCCGCGGCGCGAGTTATGGGTACGATGGTTTCAGGGGAGGTATCACCATGAAACTTGGATGCGTCATTATGGCTTCGGGCGAGGCCAAGCGGTTTGGCTCCAACAAGATGCTCGCCGATATCTATGGCGAGCCGCTGATTGCCCGGACCATCGATTCGGTTCCCCGGGGCTTTGACGTCGTGGTCTCGACGCGTTGGCCCGAGGTCGCTCAGATTTGCGAGGACAAGCATTGCCCGTGCGTGCTGCATGATGGCGCGCTGCGCAGCGAAAGCGTCCGTGCGGGCCTTTCGTGGGGAGTCGAACGCAACTGGAAAGGTTGCCTCTTTTTACCGGGCGACCAGCCGCTCGTGAGTTCGGATTCTTTTGAGGCTATGGTTCGTGCATTTGACGAGCGTGGCCGCAAACATCCGGTGCGTCTTGCGTGTAACGGTGAGCCTTCGAGCCCGGTGCTCTTTCCGGCGGAACTGTTCGATGCACTTATGTGTCTTGAGGGCAAGGACGGCGGGGGCTCGATTCTCAAAGGTCGCACCGACGTGGTGCTGGTCGAGGCGCGTGCCTACGAGCTGTGGGACGTCGATACCGTCAAGGGACAGCGACGCATAACGGAGCATATTGCCGCCTGCTCGTATTTTGATCGCGTGGCCAACTGTATTAATCAATAAGGAGCAACATGATCATCATCAAAAACGGCGCGCTCGTGACGCCCCAGGGGCTTCGCCGCGCCGATCTTGCCATGGAGGGCGACAAGATTGTGCTGATCGCCGCAGCGATTGAGCCGGCCGAGGGAGATGCCGTCCAGGACGCCGCGGGCTGCTGGGTGTTTCCCGGCTTTATCGACGGCCACACGCACATGCAGTGCTGGACCGGCATGGATTGGACGGCCGATAGCTTTGAGACCGGCACACGTGCGGCTGCCTGCGGCGGTACGACGACCATTGTGGACTACGCGACGGCCGATCGCGGCGTGACCATGCCCGATGCCCTTGCCGAGTGGCATCGCCGCGCCGACGGAACCTGTACGGCCAACTACGCTTTTCATATGGCACTCGCCGAGTGGAATGAGCGCAACCGCGCCGATCTTTCGGCCATGCGCGAGGCGGGCGTATCGTCGTTCAAGACCTACTTTGCCTACGATCATCTGCGCTTGGACGATGCCGAGACACTCGAGGTACTGGAGGAGCTCAAGCGCCTGGGCGGTATCCTGTGCGTGCATTGCGAGAACGGCACGTTGGTGAATGAACTGCAGAAGCGCGTGTACGAGCAGGGGATTCATGGACCCGAGGGGCATGCGCTCAGCCGTCCGGACGTGTGTGAGGCCGAGGCCGTGAGCCGCCTGCTGTATCTGGCGCACTTGGCCGGGGACGCTCCGGTCAACGTGGTGCACCTTTCGACCAAGCTGGGGCTCGAGGCCATTCGCGCTGCCAAGGCGTGCGGGCAGAAGAACATCTATGTCGAGACCTGCCCTCAGTATCTGATGCTCGACGATACTTGCTACTTGGAGCAGGGCGAGGACGGCTTTGCGGGCGCTAAGTATGTGATGAGTCCGCCGCTGCGCCATGCCGGCGACCGTGCGGCTCTGCGCGAGGCGCTTGTGGCCGGCGAGATCGATACTATTGCGACCGATCATTGCAGCTTTAACCTGCACGGGCAAAAGGACCGCGGGCGCGACGACTTCCGCGCGATTCCCAACGGCGGGCCCGGCGTGGAGCATCGCCCCGTCGCGATCGCTACGAGCTTTGAGGGACAGCTGGGCCCCGAGGATCTATGCCGCTTGATGAGCGAGAACCCGGCGCGCGTCTTTGGCATGTATCCGCGCAAGGGCCGTCTTGCCGAGGGTGCCGATGCCGACGTGTGCGTGTGGGATCCCAAGGCGCGCTGGACCATTAGCGCGGCGACGCAGCATCAGGCCGTGGACTACACGCCGCTCGAGGGCTTTGAGGCACACGGTCGCGCCAAGGCCGTTTACGTCAACGGCGTGCTGGCGGCACGCGACGGCGAGCCCACCGGAGCCCAGCCCGGCCGCTACGTGCCCCGCTAACGGGGACGACGCCAAATTAGCTACCCCTGGAGGCTGCTGGTGACGACGGGGCGGCCGAGGGCTGCCTCGAAGCGGTCGGCCATCGTGGGGTCGCTGAGCGTGTCGACTTGGTTGAGCATGACGCGTGCGGTGCTGAGTTTCAGCGCCTGCATCTCGGCATTGAGCACCTGGGCGACGCGCTCGGGCGTGGCGGTGTCGGTGAGCTCGCAGCCGCAACGCTCGCAAAAGAGCTCGGGGCGGTGGACGGCTTCGTTGATGGGCTTGCCGAGTCCCGAGGCGCCGACGACCCAGACAACGTTGGCCGTGCCGGCGGGAATTACCGGCTCCCAGGCGGCATGCGCCTTGAGCGGGAGTCGCTTGCTGCCATCTGCCTCGGCCAACACATAGTCAAAGCGCTGTGCCAGCTGGTCGAGCGGCTCGGCGGGGGCGGAGAGCTTGCCTGTCTCCGGGTCCAAAACACCCGCCTGGCAGATGCTTCCGCGGACAAGTCCCGCGCATGCCTCGCAGGTGCAGCCGGGGGCATGTGCGGCGCCCGGCTTCCAAGGTGCGGCGTCCAGGCGACGACTCGACCCGTCCCATGGCACGCCGGCGACGGGAAACATATGCGTGGTGGTGCAGAGGAGCACGCGGCCGCCAGCGCGCATGAGCTCGAGACCCATCGTCTTGAGCAAGGTCGACTTGCCTCCGCTGCCGATAATCGCGGTAATGCCCGGCTCGATCCTGAGCGCCGAGGCAAGATTGCCGCTAACCGTTTCCATCTGTTCACCGCCGTATAATACTGTGATAATAAATAATCATCAGAGTAGCGGTCGAACCGCTTTTGCTCTGCTCAAACCGTAGCACAGGGAGGTGCCCCGGGAATGCTCGTTTATGTTCGCGGCGCTGGCGATATCGCCACGGGCGTCGCCGCTCGCTTGGTGCGC
>CAUDYH010000154.1 GCA_958453575.1 uncultured Collinsella sp. | reverse complement strand
TGTGGCTTCGGTTTTCTATAACCGTCTGGCGGGCAAGCTCGATGGCCTGCGTTACCTCAATAGCGATGCGACCATGATGTATGTCACCGGCGGCGAGGTTACCGCCGACGACCTGCAGAGCGATAGTCCGTATAACACCTATAAGCATGAAGGCCTGCCGCCCACGCCCATCTGCTCTCCGTCGCTCGAGGCGCTCAAGGCTAGCCTTGAGCCGACCGACTCTGATGACCTGTATTTCTACATTACACAGGACGAGGAGTATTTCTCGAAGACCTACGAAGAGCACCAACAGTCTTGGAATTGATCATGAGGATTTTTAGCCCCAAACGATATGTTGCCTCAGTTGACCGCATCGACCTCGATACCCTGTGGGCCGACGGCAAACGCGCCATTCTACTCGACCGCGATAACACTCTGGTGCCGCGCGATACCGAGCAGGTTCCCGCTGCGGTTTCAGCTTGGCTCGAAGCCGCCCATGCCAAGGGCTTTAAGCTGTGTATGGTGTCCAATAACTGGCATCGCGACCAGGTCATGGCATCGGCGCGCGAGCTGGGGCTCGAGGCTATCAGCCACGCCATGAAGCCCGCCCCGTTTGCCCTGAAGGCGGGTCTTAAGCGTCTGGGCGCCACGACAGACGAGGCGGTGCTGATCGGCGATCAGCTGTACACGGACGTGTGGAGCGGTAATTTTGCCGGCGTTGACACTATTCTGGTCAAGCCGCAGGCGACCCAGGACCTGTGGTACACGCAGATCTTCCGTATCTTTGAGCGCCGGGCCCTGCGCGACCTTCCCTGCGAGGAATAGGTTTCGCCATGTCTCAGCACATCAAACACGGCTGCGACCATATCTTCTTTATCGGCTTTTTGGGCGCGGGCAAGTCGACGCTTGCGCGCAACGTGGGCACTATGTTCAAGCGTCGATTCGTCGATACCGATCGTTTGGTTGTGCGTCGATGCGGCAAGTCGGTGACCGAGATATTTGAGACCGAGGGCGAGGATCGTTTTCGTGAACTCGAGACCTCGGCACTCCGTTCGCTTCAAAGCGAGCGCAGCCTGCTGGTATCGTGCGGGGGTGGCATCGTCGAGACGCCGGTGAACATTGAGCTGATGCACGAGATGGGTACCTGTGTGTACCTCGAAGGCGACTTTGAGGACTCGTTGCGCCAGATTCGCCGCTCCGATACCCGGCCCGATTTCCGCTCGCCCGAGCACGCTGCGCGCCTGTTTGAGCATCGCCGTCCGCTGTATCGCCGGGCCGCCGATATTACCCTTGATATTCGCAACAAGTCCTTCGAGGACGTTTCCTACCTTTGTGCCGAGATGCTTTTGGAGCGTGGACTGCTATGATTCGCCGTCAACTTATCAATTTCCAAAACCGCAGCGTCGATGTCCGCGTCGGATTGGGCGCGTTCGAGGAGCTGCCGCGCATGTTTGCCTCGGCTGTGGGCAAGCCCAAGCGCGCGATGGTGGTTTGGAACGACGCCACATCCGAGCGATTTGGCGAGGTTGTCGAGCATGCACTGGTTGACGCCGGTTTTGCCGTGTCGCTGCTCGTCCTCGAGGTTTCCCCTGCTGGTGCTACTCTTGCCGATGCCGATACCGTCTTTGGCGCCCTGTCGGCTAACGGCATTACCTGCGACGATCTCGTTGTCGCTGTCGGCGACACGGCGACCTGCTCGGTCGTTTGCTGGTGTGCCAATCAGTGGTGCGGTCGCACCGAGTGCGCCTTGCTGCCGACGACGTTCGACGCCATGCTCACGGTCGCGACGACCATGAAGCCGCTCGTCGCCTCGTCGGCGCATGCGCTTCCCGCTATCGCGTTCCGTCCCGAGCCGGGCTTGGTCGTGTGTGACCTCGACCTTGTACGCGAGGCGGACCCCGAGGATCTCAAGCTCGGCTATGCGGTGCTCGTTGTCACCATGCTTTCGAGCAGCAAGTCCCGCTGGAATCAGTTTACTGAGACCGTCCCCGAGATTCTCTCGGGCGAGGAGGTTGCGCTCGTCAATGCCGTTCAGTGGTCTCAGACTGCCCGCAAGGACGTACTGATGGCCACGAACCCGAGCGCCCGCCATGCGCTCGATTTTGGCAAGACGGGGGAGCGCACCCTGCGCGCCTGCTTGGGCGATGCCGCTTCGCAGGTCCCTGCCTACCAGCTGTCGTCCGAGGGCATGCGCTTTGAGGCGCGCCTCGCCCATGATGCCTGCGACTTCGATATCGATTACGTTTTTGAGGTCGATGACTGCCTGGAGGACTTTGGTATCGAGGAACTTGCCTTCGATCTGGAGCCTGTCGCATATATCGAGGAGTTCCGCAGGCAGCAGTTTGCCCGCTCAAACCGTAGCATGTTGCCGCTGCCCGCGGCACTCGGCGCCATTCGTCTAACGAGCGTTGAGGACGAGGTTCTTGAGCGCCATGTTCACGCCTACTTGGCTTCTCGCAAAGAACTTCTCTAAGATTTATTGACATCCATCGTCTTTCGTATCATGTTGAGGGGCGGGTTTTCAATCGGTTGCGGATCGCATGCGATTCCGTCGTTCGGTTGAGACCCGTCCCGTCTATATAGAGACAACAAGAAAGGAAACTGCATGTCTGAGTTTGCTGCCGGTCCTGCCGGTCGTATCGAGCGTGTCCGTGCCCTGATGGTCGAGCGTGGCTACGATGCCATCGTGGTGCGCGACGAGGCTAACCTTCGTTGGCTCACGGGCGTGAAGGGCGTCTTCGACTACACCTTCGAGTTCCCGCACGCCGCGTTTATTACGGCTGACCAGTGCCTGTTCCACACCGACTCGCGCTACCTCAACAGCTTTGAGGAGAACACGCCCGCCGGCAGCCCCTGGGTCTACGACATGGACGAGGGCACCATTCCCGGCTGGGTCGCCGGCAAGATCGCGGCCAACAAGTGCCGCGTCTGCGCTGTCGAGGATGACATGCAGATTAACTTCTACCAGGGCATTCAGCGCGGCCTGGAGGACCGCTCTGTCGCCTGTATGCTGCCGTTGATGCACGACGACATCCGCAAGATGCGCGCCATCAAGGATGCCGAGGAGATCGAGCTCATGCGCCATGCGCAGTCGATCACCGATGCCGCCTTCCAGCATATGCTCGGCTTTATTAAACCCGGTATGACCGAGAAGCAGGTTCGCAACGAGCTCGAGAACTTTATGTTCGCCAACGGCGCCGACAGCCTGGCCTTCGGTTCCATTGTGGCGAGCGGTCCCAACACCGCCAACCCGCATGCCGTGCCGAGTGACCGTGTCATCGAGAAGGGCGACTTCGTCCTCATGGATTACGGCGCGGGCTACTGCGATTATCGTTCCGACATGACGCGCACTGTCGTGATGGGCGAGCCTACCCAGGAACAGCTCGACCTGTACGCGCTCGTGCGCCGTACGCACGAGGAGTGCGTCGCCGCCATCCATCCGGGCGTCGAGGGCAACGACATTTTCAAGCTTTCCAAGAAGATCATCGGCGATGCCGGTTATGGCGATTACTACAACCATGGCCTGGGCCACGGCGTTGGTATCGACATCCACGAGCTGCCCAACTTTAACCGCAGCAAGAACATCATCGAGGTCGGCTCGGTTGTCACCATGGAGCCCGGCGTCTACCTGCCCGGTGTGGGCGGCGTGCGCCTGGAGGACTACGGCGTCGTCACCGAGAACGGATATGAGCCCTTCACCAAGACCCCGCACGACCTGCACGTCATCGATTGCTAGCCCATTTCGATAGATTTTTGGGGCGGGGCGTCCGGAGCAATTCGGACGCCCCGCGTTCTCTTTTTATGCGCTCGCTGCAGGCGCCGTCTGCAAGTGTATAATTTCGGTCGTATGTAATTTGGACGCTTGTGCGTTCTGCCCATAACAAGAAAGGTCGCTATGCCTACCATTTCTACCGCCGACTTCAAGAACGGCCTCGGTCTCCGCATTAAGGACAAGGTCTACACCATCGTCGAGTTCCAGCATGTCAAGCCGGGCAAGGGTGGCGCTTTTGTGCGCTACAAGACCCGCGACATCAAGAGCGGCCGCGTCGTCGAGAACACCTGCAACGCCGGCACCAAGTTCGAGAGCGTCATGCTCACCACCCGTGAGTTCCAGTACCTCTACAACGATGGCACCGACTACATCTTCATGGACAACGAGTCCTATGAGCAGGTTCCCGTTCCCGACGACATGGTGGGCGAGAACTCCAAGTGGCTGCGCGAGAACGACATTTGCCAGCTGCTCTTCGCCGACGATGAGCTCATGGGCGTGACCCCGCCGATGTTCATCGAGACCACCATCGTCCAGACCGACCCGGGCTTTAAGGGCGACACCGTCCAGGGTTCCACCAAGCCGGCCACGATTGACACCGGCGCTGTCATCCAGGTCCCCATGTACCTCAACGAGGGCGAGGTCATCAAGGTTGACACCCGCGACGGCAAGTTCGTCTCCCGCGTCT
>CAUDYH010000153.1 GCA_958453575.1 uncultured Collinsella sp. | reverse complement strand
ATACCGCGGCGATGATCACCAGGACGATGGGCCACAGAGCCATCAAAAAGCCTTCAAGCGAGGCGGTCGCGATCTGCGCTGCCGGCAGGTGCCACCATGCGAAGGCAAGCACGCACGAAAGGACAAACGATCCGATAGCGGCCTTCCAAGCTGGCCATTTAAAGCACAGCAGCATCACGACCAGCCAAATAATCGGCACAAGAGCCAGTAAGAATGCGGCGACGTCCATAGGTAGAAGCTCCTTGGTGCCGCGTGGGCGGCATCGGGGGGGTGTCACAAAACTTCAACAGGATACCGCACACTTACCGACAAATTACAGCCGCCTGCCGAAAATATTGAACAATCCGTTCAAAAACACGAGCGAACACCGTCGCGTCTATACTAGAGCGCAGCAATAGAAAGGACCCCGCTTTGAGCATCACGCCCCTCGATAGCATTCGCCGCGCCATCGCCCGCCGCAATGGCGTCGCCGACCCCGCCGTAGCGGGCAGCGGCACCGCAAGGGCCCAGGGCGGACGCATCGAGAATGGCCTGTTCCCCGCCTCCCACACGGCCGAAGAGCTCGCGCGCATCCAGGAGCTGAGCCAGCGCAACGCCGGCGGCCCCGACAGCAGCCAGGCCACGCGCCGTCGCCGGCGCGAACGCGATCGGGAGCCCGGCCCCGTCCGCCGCATGGTCAACGCTTGGTGGAACCGTCTGCTCGGTGCCGTCTACGGCGGCGGCTTCTCCATGCAGGAAGCGGAATACGAGGAGCACGCCACCAGTCGCGACTATCTTTGGAACACCCTCGGCACCGCCGTGTGGGGCTTGGCATTTCCGCTGCTCACCATCGTGTCTACGCAGCTCGTGGGCGCCGAAGAAGCAGGCAAATTCTCCATCGCCTTTGTCACCGGCACGCTCATCATGATCGCGTGCAACTACGGCGTGCGCAATTTCCAGGTCTCGGACATCGACGAAAAGACGTCCTTTGCCTCCTACCAGCTCAACCGCTGGCTTTGTGGAGCGCTCGCGCTGGCATGCGGCCTGGTATACAGCAGCGCCCGCGGCTACGATGCGCAGATGGCCACGATCGGCCTGGGCGTCTACCTCTATAAGGTGATCGACGGCATCGCCGACGTGTACGAGGGCCGCCTGCAGCAGGCCGACAAGCTCTATTTGGCAGGCATGAGCCAAACGCTGCGTTCCGCCGGCGTCATCGCGGTCTTTAGCGTGGCACTGTTCCTCACGCGCAGCATGCCCATCGCGGCCATGGCCATGGGCATCGCCGCGATTGCCTCGCTCGTACTGGTCACCGCCCCGCTCGCCCTGCTCGAAACCGAAAAATCACGCCGCATGAGTCTGCGCGAGGCTGGCCACCTGTTTGTCCAGTGCGCCCCGCTCTTTGGTGCGCTGTTCCTGTTCAACCTTATCGAGAGCATGCCCAAGTTTGTGATGGAGGGCACGCTGGCATACAAATATCAGCTGTACTTTAATGCACTGTTTTTTCCGGCGCAGGCCATTTTGTTGAGCATTGGATTTATCTATAAACCGCAGCTCCTGCGCTTGTCGAGCATTTGGGCTAATCCTCGCAAGCGTCGTCGCTTTGACCTGATTATTGTTGCCGTTATGGCGCTGATCGTGGTCATCACCGGCGTGTGCGCCGCATTTATGGCAGGTCCCGGTATTCCCCTCATGAGCTTTATGTACGGCCTCAGCTTTGAACGCTACCGTACGCTGGCGCTGCTGATGGTCGTCGCCGGCGGCGTAACCGCGGCCATCGATTTTATCTACGCCATTATCACGGTGCTGCGCCACGCTGGAGACGTCACCAAGATCTACCTGATCTGCTTCGCCGTAAGCGTGGTGCTGCCGGTGATCCTGATTAAGCTACTGGGTCTGATGGGCGCTGTGGTGAGCTACCTAGCCATCATGGCCCTACTCCTGGTGCTGTTGATTGTCGAATACGCCCACATTCGCCAGCGCATAGAACGCGACCGCAACCCGTACGGCGCCTAATTCGAATCAATTTGAAGAAAAGAAACGTCGATGTTTTGGCACCGACAGCGAGCAGTCTCAAAGTGCCCCAGGTTGGCGCGAAAGAGGAGCGACGCGTACTTCCGTACGCGAACGACGGTTTGAGCGACAAGATGGGGTGCTTCGGGGCTGCGCAGCATCAACGTGGCCGCCGTTCGGTAGAACGGCGGAACAAAGTTATTCCCCGGGGCGAATATTCGCGTAGAACTCCGCCCCATCATCGAGCCGCAGGATGCCCACGCGACCGAACTCGGAGCCGGTGGCGGCAGCGCAGTCGATGTCGATGCGATCGGGCACACCGGCGGCATCCTCGCCGCCCAGGCGCACGATCTGCCCGCGGCCCGACTCCTCATCGAGCCCCGCAAGACCACCGACCTCGCAATAACGCCCGAGCGACACCGTTGGCGTGTGACCGCTCACCACGACCGGACCCTTGCCCCCGGCAGAAAGCAGCCCGGTCGGCGCATCCCAATAGCCGTGACGAATCCACAGCAGGTCATCGGCCGACTGCACCGCGAGCATCTGCTGCAGCAGCTCGCGATCGGCACCCACCGCTCCAACGCCATCGGCACAATCGACGCCATGCTCAAGCAAAAACGCGCGCGCCGCCTTCATCTCGATTCCAGCATGTACCAGCAGATACGGGCGCTCCTCGGTCTCGGCCACCGCGTAGAGCGGCAGCGCGGCCATCCATCGCACGAGCTCCTCGTATGCGTCAAATTCCATGTCGTTGAGCTGCTCGCGCGTCGTCCAGCCACCGTTGATATCCCAGGTCTCGGCATCGAGCGGATCCTGGCCAATGATGGCATCGAGCATGATCTGCTCGTGATTGCCCTTGAGCACGAGGGCGTTGGGCAGCGAGCGCACGAGCTTAATAACGCCGACCGGATCGGGCCCGCGATCGATCATGTCGCCCAGCACGTACAGCGTGTCGTCGGACGCCAGCGAAATCTTAGACAGGGCCTCGTCAAGCGCACGCACGTGCCCGTGAGCATCAGATGTCACATAGATCGCCATGGTACGCCTCTCCTTGCATTGCGGCCAAAGCCCGGCGCCGCAACTAAAACTTCAAGTTGAACTTAAACGTTACCCATTGTACTCCGTTGCAATAAAGCTGGAAAGGGTTTCCGAGCAGAGGCAAAGACGGCAGCCGTCTATGACGATATCGCGCACGCCCGCAATCCAACCCCATAAACCCACCATCTTTGGGTACAAATAACCGCAGACAACTAACCGTGCCACGCCAACCACCCAGGAGCGGACACCATCCATGAACCAGATCCTTCTTTTTATCGGCCTCGTCATCATTTTGTGCCTGACCATCAAACCCATCGGCAAAAAGCTCCCCTTCCCCACCCTGCTTATCTTTATCGCGCTCGGCATGCTGTTGGGCGTCAACGGCCCGGCGCATATCGACTTTAGCGACTACGCACTCACCGAAACCGTCTGCAGCACGGCGCTATTGTTCATCATGTTCTACGGCGGCTTTAACACCAACATAGACCGCGCCAAGCCCGTCGCCGCGCCGGCGGTGCTGCTGAGCACGCTCGGCGTCGTCATCACCGCAGGCATCACCGGCGTGTTCGCCCACTTTGTGCTGGGCTTCGACTGGATCGGCGGCCTGCTGCTGGGCTCGGTCGTGGCGTCGACCGACGCGGCGAGCGTCTTTAGCGTGCTGCGCGAGCACAACCTGTCGCTAAAGGGCGGCACCGACTCGCTGCTCGAGGTCGAATCGGGCTCCAACGACCCCGTCGCCTACATGCTCACCGCGGTACTCGCCACCCTCGCGGCGGGTGGCAACATCGACATTCCCGTGCTGCTGGCCAAGCAGATCATCCTGGGCGTGGGGCTGGGCCTTGCCATCGGCTGGATATCCAGCCGCCTGATTGAGCGCGCACACGCAACGGCCGAGGGCGCGCAGACTATCTTTTTGTTCGCCGTGGCGATCGTCGCCTACGCACTGCCGAGCTACCTGGGCGGCAACGGCTTTTTGGCCGTATACCTGGCAGGCATTGTGCTGGGCGCGAGCGACATCACCGGCAAGGTCGAGATGGCGCGCTTCTTTGACACCCTTACCGAGATGGCCGAGATGACGATCTTCTTCTTGCTCGGCCTGCTCGTCACGCCCGCGCGCCTGCCGCAAATGCTGCTACCCGGCCTTGCGCTCATGGCGTTTATGCTCTTTGCGAGCCGCCCCATCGCCGTCGGTCTGCTGCTGGCGCCCTTTAAGACGAGCCCTCGCCAGGTTGCGCTCGTAAGCTGGGCGGGCTTGCGCGGCGCGGCTTCGGTCGTCTTTAGCCTCTTTGCTGTGGTGGCCGGCGTTCCCGGCGGACACGACCTATTTGACCTGGTGTTTGTGATTGCCGTATCGAGCATTGTGGTGCAGGGTTCGCTACTGCCGGCGGTGGCGAAGAAACTCGATATG
>CAUDYH010000152.1 GCA_958453575.1 uncultured Collinsella sp. | reverse complement strand
CAAGGAATTCGCCGAACAGTACGGCCCTGAGAACGTAGTAGTTGTTCTCGGTGCGCTGGCTCATCTGCGCGAGCGCGACGGGCTCAATGGCGGGCGCGCCCCAGAGCGTCTCCATGGCGCGGCCGTATGCGGCCTCGACGGCAGCGGAGCTGGAAAGGCCGCCGCCCGAGGGGACGGAGCAGGTGAAGGCGAAATCGAAGCCGTGAGGCTCAACGCCAAGGGCTGCAATCTCGTGGGCCATACCGCGCACGAGGCTTGCGGACGTGCCCTTCTCGGACTCCTGAACGTCTAGCGTGCCGAGCGCGATTTCAAACGTGGGATAGCCCTCGTCGGCGACGCGAATCTTGTTGGAGTCGGTTGCCACGGCGATGCCGTCAACGGCGACATCGAGCGAGCCGGCGATAACGTGGCCGCCCTCGTGGTCGGTGTGGTTGCCGCTGATTTCGGAACGGCCGGGCGCGTGCACGTAGAGCACCTGGCGGTCGCCGATGGGGCCAAACTCCTCCTCAAACAGCTTGGTGAGCGTGGCGAATGTCTTTTCGTCGGGGGTGGTCATGGGAGTCCTTTCCTTGGCGCATACTGACGAGTTTTCCGTCGAAGTGAGTACGTTAACAATCTGAAGCGACGTGAACTCAGCATCTACGATGCCGCACGTTACGGGCTATGTTAACGTACTCATAACACAACACTTATCACTTTTTGAGAATCTGGTAATCGGTAGAAATCCAGCCGTGAACGGTATTGCCGTATGGACTTATAGAGCAGAAGAGTTGCGGACTGAAAAAGTAGAGTACGTTAACATGCGTCCGACGATAGCGGGCCTCGGCGCGGGGTGCATTTCTGCCCGGGCCGACATTCACGCTATTCAGATCTCGCAAGGGTGAAGGTGATCCTGTGGCAAGGCGCCCGTCCAACGATACAGGTACGCGTCCGGTCTCCATGGCCGACGTCGCCCGCGCTGCTGGCGTTTCGCAGCAGACGGTTTCGCGCGTCGCCAACGGCTTGCCCAACGTTAACGAGCAGACGCGCCAGCGCGTGCAGGCCGCTATGCAAGAGCTCGGCTTTCGTCCGAGTTATGCCGGTCGCTCGCTGCGCGACGGCCGTTACCATTCGGTCGGCCTATGCATCAACGATGTCACCAAGTTTGGCAACCTCTCAATGATCGACGGCATCGCCAGCGCTGCTCGTGAGCATAATTGCGCCATCACGCTGGTCGAGATGTCCAAGACCGAGGAGTTTTCGCTTGCCGAGGCCACGCGTCGTATGGCCGCGCTGCCCGTGGACGGCATCATTATCGGCATGAGTCGTATGGCTCCCGATTTTGAGACGTTTGATCCACTGCCGAGCATTGGCACGGTCATCGTTACCATGTATGCGCATCCGCGCGTGACCACAGTCGACTCCGATCATTACGGCTGCTCGCTGCTGCTCATGGATCATCTGTTTGAGCTGGGGCACGAGCAGATTCGTTATATCGGCGGCCCGTCGTTCTCGGTCGACGAGCAATTTCGTCGCGCCGGTTGGCAGGATGCGCTCGAGCGTAAACACATTCAGCCGCATGCGCCGCTCGAGGGAGACTGGTCTGCCAACAGTGGCTACGAGGCCGGCAGATATCTGGCCGAGCACGACCGCACTATGACGGCGATTTACGCGGCAAACGACCAGATGGCAAACGGCGCAATTGCAGCGCTGCGCGATAGCGGCCTGCGCGTGCCCGAGGACGTGAGTGTGGTGGGCGTTGACGATTCACTCGATGATTTTGTGGCGCACAACGAGCTCACGACCGTGCGATTCGATCTACATCAGCGCGGACGCGAGGTGTTTGAGCATGCGGTTCCCGAGGCGGGTACGGCGGGCAAAACCGTTGCCATTCGTATTCCCGGCCAGCTCATTATTCGACATAGCACGGCGATACCGCGCGCATAGTTTGCGCAGGTAAACGGCGATTTATCGTATTTCAATAACAATCGGTATGGATGCCGGCAGATAACAGCTGGGATACTGCCGAGTGCTATGATAGACGGGTTCTTTTGTCTATCTAGGAGGCTTTGCCTGATGGAGATCACCAAGGATATCCGCTACATTGGCGTCGACGATCACGACATTGACCTGTTCGAGGGCCAGTACGACGTGTCCGAGAACGGTATGGCATACAACAGCTACGTTATCTTGGGCGAAAAGATCGCTGTCGCCGATTCAGTCGATGGCGGCTTTGTTGATGAGTGGCTCGGCAACATCGAGGCCGTGCTCGATGGCCGTACGCCCGACTACCTGGTCGTCCATCACATGGAGCCCGACCACTCCGCTGGCATCGTCGCCTTTATGGAGCGCTACCCCCAGGCCCAGATCGTGGCCAGCATGGGCGCCTTCCGTATGATGGTCAACTACTTTGGTACCGATTATCCCGAGCGTAAGATGGTCGTCAAAGAGGGCGACGTGCTCGACCTGGGTGGCCACAGCCTAACGTTTGTCGGCGCCCCCAACGTGCACTGGCCCGAGGTGCTCTTTTCCTATGAGGCTACCGACAAGGTACTCTTTAGTGCCGACGGCTTTGGCAAGTTTGGCGCTAACGACATCGAGGATCCCGAGGGTTGGGCTTGCGAGGCTCGCCGCTACTACTTTGGCATCGTCGGTAAGTTCGGCAAGTTCGTGCAGACCGCGCTCAAGAAGGCCGCCGACCTGGACATTCAGATCATCTGTCCGCTCCACGGCCCCGTACTGACCGAGAACCTGGGCTATTACCTCGACACCTATAACACCTGGTCGAGCTATCAGCCCGAGGACGAGGGTATCACGATTGCCTATGCGAGCGTCTATGGCCACCTGAAGGCTGCCGTCGAGGAGCTCGCCGCAGCGCTCGAGGCTCGCAGCCAGAAGGTCTCCGTCTTTGACCTGGTTCGCGACGACATGGCCGAGGCCGTTGAGGATGCGTTCCGTTACGACCGCCTGGTGCTCGCCTCCATCACCTATCAGGGCGAGATCTTCCCGTGCATGAGCACCTTCATCCACACGCTCGCCGAGCATGCCTATCAGAACCGCATCGTGGCGCTCGTCGAGGCCGGTTCCTGGGCGCCCACCGCTGCCAAGGTTATGACCAAGGAGCTCGAGGGCATGAAGGACATCACTCTGGCGCAGAACAAGGTGACCGTCCTGGGTTCGCTCAACGACGCATCGCGCGCCCAGATCGAGGCCCTCGCCGACGAGCTGTCCAAGTAGCGATACGTTCACTTTCAACGCTCAAACCACCACAAAGGGGACAGGCACCTTTGTGGTGGTTTTTGTTTAAGCGCCGGCGATGAGGAGATTTGGGCGGGCGTTGTCGACGATCTCGGCGATTGAGGTGGCGACGGCGCCATCGGGATCACGGTCCATCACGATGGTGTCGACATCGGTCAGCTCGGCAAAGCGGTACATGCCGCGTCCGTTAACCTTGCTGGCGTCCATAAGGGCGACGCTTTGACGGGCGGCACCGACCATAGCCGCTTTGGTCTCGGCCATCTGCGGAAAGTCGGTCGTAAAGCCGCAGCCGGGAACAAAAGCTCCAGGGCACATGACGGCAAGATCGGCGTGGACCATTTGGAGCGCCTGCATAGTGAGCGGTCCGTACAGATAACGATGGCCTTTGCGCAGCGCCCCGCCCGGCATGACGACATCGACTGAGGGCATGCTCTCGTCGATGTAATCGGCAATGGTAATGTCGGCCGTGATGACGGTGATACCGTCGCGCTGATCGAGGAGCCGGACGAACTCGAGAGCGGTGGTGCCCGAGTCGACGAGCAACGTGTCGCCGTCACTGACGAGCTCGATGGCGCTTTGCGCGATGGCCTGCTTGGCGGCGACGTTGACATTGATGCGGCGATCCTGCGTGGAGACGGTCAGGCGCTTGTGAAGCGAAACGGCGCCACCATGCGTGCGGCGCAGCTTGCCTGCTTCGGCGAGCGCGTCCAGGTCGGCGCGGGCGGTGACGGAGGACACGCCAAAGGTTTGGGCGATTTCTGCCACCTGCACCGAGGCATTATGCTCGAGCATTTCCATAATGGCGGTACGGCGTTCGTCGGCAAAAGCACGGTTGGTAGCTTGGGCCATGTCTGCTCCATTCTCGGCTAAATTTGCAGGAATTGTGTTGACTCTATTTTCGTTCATCTTCTTTTTGAGTAAGAAAACACCTTTCGATTACTTATCTTTTCTATAAAAGAAAGATGATTCGCTTGAAAACTGCAATGTCGTATAGAGGGATCCGGCGCGAATCCCTTCCGTTTGCTTTTCAAAAACGAGTGTCTTGACCTGTGTGCCGGTGATATCTCATACGTGCGACGTCGTCGATTTTCATACAATGGGCGCAGCAAAACGCAAGGTAAAACGCCTTGTGACCAACTACGCCCGATGTCCAGATGCGGGCGAGGGAGAGGAGCAAACGCTCATGGCACTTGTTACCACCGAAAAGATGCTCAAGGACGCTCAGGCCGGCCACTACGCCGTCGGCGCGTTCAACGTCGAGAACCTCGAGTTTGTTATGGCCGTTCTG
>CAUDYH010000151.1 GCA_958453575.1 uncultured Collinsella sp. | reverse complement strand
CGTAGTTCCACATGTACGAATCGTACTTAATGAGCTGATTGAACTTGAGCATGCGCTCGACGTCATCGCTTGCGTGGTCGCGGGCATAATCCTCTCGAATCCAACGCTCAATCTCGGCATACTCGGTATTGACGCAAAAGACCTTAGCCGAAGAATTGACCGAGGAATTCTCGTTGTCCTGGCGATACGACAACACGGCATCATGCAGGTAAACAGCCTTATCGGCGCACGCGATCACCTTAAAGGCGAATGACGTGTCCTGAAAGGATGCCCCCGGAGTCGGCAGGAACGTAATGCCGTTGCGCTCAAGAAAATCGCGACGGTACACGGCCGACCAAATCGACGGCTTTTGCTTAAAGAACTGCGTCGTATCGCTCGGGTGCACTGGCTTGCCACAGTCCTTGGCTTTAAACATCTCGTGCAGCGAACGGCGCTCCTCGGGCTTAGACCAGTAGAAATCAAAGTTCGCCTTCGCGAAGTCGGCATTATTGCTATCGGCGGCCGAGACAAGCTTTTCGAGTGCGTCGGACGCCATAAAGTCATCGGACTCCAAGATGCCCACGTACTTGCCACGCGCCATCTCCAGACCGTGGTTCATCGAGTCGCCGTAGCCGCTGTTGGCCTTGTCGATCATCTTGACGCGCCTATCGCGCTCCATATACTCGCGAATAATCGCCGGCGAGTTGTCGGTCGACCCGTCGTTAATGCAGATGATCTCAATATCCTTGAGCGTCTGCGCCAGGGCGGAATCGAGACACTCGCGCAGGTAGCGCTGAACATTGTAAATGGGAATAAGCAGCGACAGAACAGGGCTGCCAGAGGCGTTAGTAGACAAATGTGCTCCTTAGGAAATACCTGTCGTTTCATGGTATCAAAGGGTCAGCGCGCCAGCGGGCGTTTATATAATCTATGGAGCTCGCAGAGGCAAACCGATAAGAAAGGACGTCATGCAGCCCAAAGCCGCGCGCAACATATCCATCGAAGCCTTGCGCTTGGTCGCGGTCGCCGGTATCGCGGTGTTCCACACCTTTCAGTGGACCTTCCAAGCCGTCTGCGTCGGCGCCGTGGAATATGCCCCACTTGCGATGTCCCCCTATTCCGGCGTGCTCGGTTTTATTAACCTGCTTGGCTGCTGGGCCAACGAGGTCTTCTTTATGATCTCGGGCTATTTTCTCATCGCCTCGGCCGCGAGTGCTTGGGACGGTGGGGCAACGTGGAAGTCGCAAATGCAACGGACGGCGCAGCGCCTGGGCAAGGTCGTTATGCCCACTGTGTTTTATTGCCTCGTGGCGCTCGCGTGGTCCACGGTCGTCTCCCCCATTCCCGACGTTACCCTCAACACGCAGTACTGGTACACGCTAGGCCTTGAGTTTATCTGGGTCTATGCCGCCACGGTCTTCATGGCGCCATGCTTTGGACTGGCTAAGAGTCGACTCCCCCAGAAAACCTACACGACGACGGTCATCGCCGTTGGCATCCTCGCATTTGTTGTTAACGGGTATTTAGCCGCCATGAGTGCGACAAGCGGCGGTGAGTTTTCTTGGCTGCAGAAGCTCATGAGCGCTGCCACGTACGTAATCGCGTTTTTGATCGGCGGGCTGCTCCGCGACGTTACCGATGCCATGGATTCGGACAGGGTGGGCGCCTTGGGCATGCGCTCGCTCGAAGCGGTTTTGGCGATCGCCACCATCCTAGAAGGAGTGCTCTCCTTCACCGGCAACCTCACGGCCATGACAACCCTCTCCTACAAATCAACCTCGTTGATCTCGTTTGCCCTCGCTGCCGCCTCCCTACTCTTTGCGGCAACCCGACGCAGTGCCTCAGGCAATCCGCGGACTGCAGGTGTCATCGTCACCTTATCGACCGCCACGCTCGGTTTCTATGTGATGCAGTCGCTCACCAGTAGCCTGTGGCGTCCCGTCTTCAACACCCTGCTCGCAAACATACTGGTCAGCCAAAACAGCCCGGCAGCTATATGTATCGTCACGGGTACCGTCATTAGCATCGTCTTTGCTCTGGCGCTTCTCATCATCGATGCAGCTAGAAGCCTTATCGCTCGCTAGCTCAAGCGGCAATAGACACGCTGCCGTCAGACGCCAAAGCCGCTACACCCGTGGCAGGTTCCTGCGTTTTATTCAAAGCTTGCCGACAAGGTGCGGTGAGCCTTTACAATAGAACAGTCCCAAGGACGTATTCGATAGCTTCCGTGCAGCGCATGTACGCCGCGCGTGAAAGGATATATTGCCCCATGCCTTCAACCCTTCCCGCCCCCATCGACAAGCTCGCCATCGTCGTCGTTACGTACAAGCGCCAGGAACTCCTGGTCAACTTGTTCGACTCTATGACCGAGCTCACGGCAACGCCCTGGCGCATCGTGATTGTCGATAACGAGAATTCGCGCGAGACCGAGGCCATGTGCACCGCATTCAACGAGCGCCTGGCTAACCTGTGGGGCATCGACACCGAGCAGCCTGACGCGCAGGGCGGCACCGACCGTGTCATCTACGCCCCGCAGCTCGAAAACGGCGGCGGTGCGGGCGGCTTCTCCGCCGGCACTAAATGCGCCTACGACCTGGGCGCCCAGTGGTTCTGGGTGATGGACGACGACGTGCTCGTCATCCCCGAAGGCATCGAGCGTCTTGCCAAGTGGACCGACCGCTATGATGTCATCCAGGGTTCGCGCCTGGACTTTGACGGCGGCGCCTTCTTTTGGCAATACCAACTCATCCTTTCGCTCGGCATTCCCAACCCTGTCGCCAAGTGGGACCTGGGACCCGAGGGCTACCGCGCCATGAACCAGCTGTGCTTTGAGGGCGGCATGTTCTCGCGCCGCGTGGTCGACAGGATCGGCCTGCCCGATGCGCGATTCTTCATCTACGGCGACGATGCCTGCTATGGCTACGTGGCCAGCCAGCACTTCCCCGCCGCCGTTGTTGCCGACGTGGTGCTCAAGCGCGCCCGCGCCGTCTCTAACTGGGACATCGCCGGCAAACGCCAGCTCAACTCCACGAGCGACACCAACCGCTACTACATCATGCGCAACCGCGGTTATCTGGCACGCTACATGCAGATCTACGGCGACTACCACCCTATGCTGTTCCGTCTGGGCAACGCCGCGACCTTCTGCAAGGAATTCATTCGCCTGGCTGCGGTCGATAAGTGCTTTAAGACCGGTATTCCGGCGCTGCGTCGAGGCATGAAAGACGCCCGCAAGATCGTCAAGGACCCCAACTGGAAGCCCATGCCGCCCCTGAAGGACGCGGAGTAGTAAAGGGCTTTCGCCATCCCCTATAACCGCTGGCACACCACGGACACACGCTGCCCGTCAAAGCCAAAGCCCCAACGCATGCGCCCGACGGCGGGGCGTGGCACGCGAATATCATCGATGCCGTTGCGCTCGATTTCGAGCAGCGCCTGAACCGCCAACAGTTCCAGGCCCAGGGCATCGACGCCAGGGTCGTACATCAAGTTAATCGTTATCAGCGGGCGCTCGTCCAGCATGCCAATCGTATCTGCTACGTCGAACACAGCGCCCGTAGGAAAAACCTGGATGTCCCAGCGACCCGCGCCACACTTTCGCCTCGAAGCAGGATTGGCATAGCCCGGCAAGCCAAAGCAGAGCCCCTGCAGCGCCAGATGATAGGATGTCGGCATATCTGATTGGCCCACATCGATGCCTAGATCGCCGATAGCACAGCTCAAAGCCTGCTTTACAGCGTCCTCGTCTCCTCGACATAGCCCGTCATGGAACGAGTCGATAGCTCCAACGTCCTCAACGGAGCACTCAAACCATTCCAGAATTACAAGACGGAGCGCCTGACGCACTTCGTTGTTAGGCAGACGCAGGGAACGAAGGCACGCGCCGTCCTCCGAATGCCCCGTCATGTCCGTCGTAAGAAATCCAGACAGATACAGCGCTGTCCAGATATCTTCGGGCTTGGCGACATCGGCCACCTCGGCATGCACATGCACTGGCGCCTCAATAAACCCATGCGGCTCAAGCAAATCGAACAATGCGGACAGGCGCATGAGATTCCAGTCACCGACGCATGCGCTCAGACGGTCAGCGTAACCATACAGATCTGCCCGAACAGGCGCGACGCAACCGCGATGTGCGTAGTCCACCACGCGCTCCGGGCTCGAGCAATAAAAACCACCAAACAGATAGCCCTCGAGCCACTCACGCGCGTCATCCAGACAGCCGTTGCGCCCGATGCGATCTAACAGCACCCGGACTTCGTCGTCCGAAAAACCGAACCATCGATCACACCAACTCGACAGCGGCGTCGCCGACCGATAGGAAACCCCACGCTGGGACAACGCAAGCGCGGCAGGACCGGGGCGCTCGCCCATAAGACACGTCAATCGCAACGAGTCGCCGGCGTCGGCAATGGTGTCGAACAACATTCGGATGAGCGGCTCTGGGGAATCCACGCCACCGTCGTCCTGAGCGTCCAAACGCTTTGGACATACCGCGTCGTAGTCGTCTATCAGGAAAACAACCTGCTCATCGAAAGCTGTCCGGAGCAGCTTAATAAGCACGCCAAGCGCCGCATCGATCTCCTTATCGCTGGCCACCCCACGCGTCGCCCTCTCGATAAGACGAA
>CAUDYH010000150.1 GCA_958453575.1 uncultured Collinsella sp. | reverse complement strand
ATGCCTATCAGATAGAGCGAGACCATGGCGGGGACCGTCGCCTGCGGGAAAAATGCTCCGCACAGCAAGCCGTAAACCGGCAGCTTGGCCGAGCAACTCATAAACGGCGTGAGCATGACGGTCATCTTGCGGTCGTGCTCGGATGGGAGCGTACGGGTCGACATGATAGCCGGCACGGTGCAGCCAAAACCAACGAGCATGGGCACGAAGCTGCGGCCCGACAGGCCAAAGCGACGCAGCACCTTATCCATGACAAAGGCCACGCGCGCCATGTATCCGGAGTCTTCCAGAATGGAGAGGAACAAGAAGAGCACGACGATAATCGGCAGGAAGGTCAGCACGCTGCCCACGCCCGTAAGCACGCCGTCGACAGCCAGCGAGCGCACCACATCGTTGGTGCCGAACGCCTTGAGGCCCGCATCGGCCGAGGCGATGATGGCAGCGATACCGTCCTCCATGAGCCCCTGCAACGCCGCGCCGATCACGCCAAACGTCAGCCAAAAGACGAGGCCCATGATCACCAGGAACGCCGGAATGGCCGTGTAGCGACCCGTCAGGATGCGGTCGATCTTGACCGAACGCACGTGCTCGCGGCTCTCGTGCGGCTTGACGACGCAGCGCCCACACACGTCGCCGATAAAGCTAAAGCGCATATCGGCCAGCGCGGACAGGCGGTCGGTGCCGGCCTCGCCCTCCATCTGGGTAATGATATGCTCGATAGCGTCGAGTTCGTTGCGGTCCAGGTGAAGCGCCTCGGTCACCAGCTCGTCGCCTTCAACCAGCTTGGTCGCCGCAAAACGCACCGGAATGTGCGCCGTCACGGCATGGTCCTCGATCAGGTTGGCAATACCGTGGATGCAGCGATGCAGTGCACCGCCGTCCGGGCCATCGGGTGCGCAAAAGTCCAGGCGACCGGGACGCTCGCGGAACCGCGCCACGTGCAAGGCATGATCCACCAACTCGCCGATACCCTCGTTGCGGGCAGCGCTAATGGGGACAACAGGCACGCCCAGCAGGCTCTCGAGCAGGTTGACGTCCACGGCGCCGCCGTTGGCCGTCACCTCGTCCATCATGTTGAGCGCGATGACCATAGGGCAATCGAGCTCCATAAGCTGCAGTGTCAGGTACAGGTTGCGCTCGATGTTGGTGGCGTCGATGATGTCGATGATGGCGTCAGGATGCTCGTCGAGGATGAACTGACGGCTCACAACTTCTTCGCCTGTGTACGGCGACAGGGAGTAAATGCCGGGCAGGTCGGTAACGCTTGCCTCGGGATGGTTACGGATAGTGCCGTCCTTGCGGTCGACCGTCACGCCGGGAAAGTTGCCGACGTGCTGGTTGGAGCCCGTAAGCTGGTTGAACAGGGTGGTCTTGCCGCAGTTTTGGTTGCCGGCGAGGGCAAAATGCAGGGGCGCGCCCTCGGGCACGGCCGTCTTGGCAGCACGGGGTGAATACGTCCCTTCGCCGAGTGCCGGGTGCTCCGTCGTGCCGATTGCGGCGTTAGCGCGCGGACCCGTATCTGTGTCGTGCACATCCACGAGCTCAATGCGTGCGGCATCGTCCTTGCGCAGCGTCAACTCGTAGCCGCGTAGGCGAATCTCGAGCGGGTCGCCCATGGGGGCATACTTCATCATGGTGACTTCGGTGCCCGGTGTTAGGCCCATGTCCAAAATATGTTGTCGGAGTGCCTGGTCGTCCGATGCCACCGATGCGACAACGGCGTCCTTTCCAATCTCGAGTGTATCGAGCTTCACGTCCGTGTTCCTCCCCCGGCGCCCACAGGGCGTTGCATTTATGTTCACCTTGGCTAACCGTTTGCCATGGCTAACCAATTTAACAATGCATGATAGCGCGAACGTGCAACGATGTTCAATCGACAGATTGCTGCAATGGGAATTCTGGGCCACAGTTTCCCGATGGGGCCTCCTGGGGAAACTGCATCCCACTCTGAAGCGTCAAAACGGGATGCGCTTTCCGGTTGAGGTCTCTAGCGGAAACTGCGACCCGGAATTGGCGCCCAGACTGGGATGCAATTTCCCGATCGAGCCCCTCGGGGAAACTGCGACCCGGAATCTGTGCCCGAAACGGGACATGGTTTCCCCGAGGACCGAAACAGCCGCTCGCCTCCCTCGACAAAATGATTCGTTTTCCTTCGTCGCATGCGAAACAACCAAGGAGTGTCCCAAGGTGCCGGCACAATAGGAACGTCCCCAACTGCCGGCAGCATTTCGCCGCAACAGCAAAAGCCCGCGCAGGTAACTGTAGTCACCTGCGCGGGCTTGGTAGGCGCTCCCAAAGGCACGTTATAGAGACCCACATCAGTTATGGAGTGCCAAGCAGCACCGATACGCGATGCCCGCCGGCTTACCAAGCAATGAAACTCGCCATAGTCTTAGACAATCGGCGCAATGCCGGCAAAGTGCAGATACAGCGAGATGATCGCCACGACAATGACCACTGCTGCGATCAGCTTGTCGTGCAGATGCGGAAGCACCTGCTTGCCGCGCCCGCGCTCGCCCACAATGTAGACGGGAATGGCCGGGGCAAATAGGATCGTCGTGATCATGACGCCCTGGAGCCCCGTCGACCACACAAGGAACAATGTGTAGATGAAGCCGAGCGTGCCGAAGAATCGCGCCTTGCCGACGCTTGGCGCATGCGACCCGTCCAGATGCTCCTTCTTCCAACCAATCACCATGTAATAGGCAGCCGAGCACACGTACGGAACTAGGATCGTATTGACTGCGCAGCTATAGAAGAACTGGTAGGTGCTCGCCGCCACATACGACACGATCAAGAAGAGCTGCGTGATGCCGGAGCTCACGAGAACCGTTACCACCGGGGCGTCGTGCTTGTTCGTCTTGGCAAACGCCAGCGGGAAGGATCCCTGGCGCGCCGCCTCGAACGGCGTCTCGGACGCAATGATGACGTAGCCCAGCAGCGCGCCGACCAGCGAGAGGATAACGCCAAGGTTTACGATGGCAGCACCAACCGGACCGATTGCGCACTCGAGAATTCCCGCCATGGAGGGCGTTGCGAGCTGTGCCATCTCCTCGCGCGGCATAATGCCGAGCGACAGCATCGAGATGATCAGATACAGCGTGAATACAGCCGCAAATCCGAGCGCCGTCGAGCGGCCGACGTCACGCACGTACTTAGCACGGCCCGAGATAACGACAGCGCCCTCGATGCCCGTGAAGACCCAAACAAGGGCGATCATGGTCGAGACAACCTGCTCGCCAAAGCCAGGACCAGCCGGCTCTCCCCAGAAGTTGTCCATAAAGATATCAACGTTGAACTTACCCAGGAGCACGATACTCAGCACAAAGAGCCCCAGCGGCACCAGCTTCGCCAACGTAACGATCGTGTTAATGCCCGCAGCCTCCTTAACGCCACGAAGCACAAGGGCGGTAAGGAACCACAAAAACACGCTGGCGCAGACGATGGAAAGCAGGTTGTTACCCGCGCCAAACGCAGGGAAGAAATAGCCCAGCGCGCTAAACAGCAAGAGCGCAAAGCTCACGTTGGAAAGACATGCGCTGATCCAGTAGCCCCAGGCGGAGTTGAATCCAATGTAATCGCCAAAACCGGCCGCAGCGTATGCATAGATGCCGCCGGTCAGGTCGGGACGGGCCTGAGACAAACCGTTGAACACCATCATCAGCGCAAAGACGCCAATGAAGCAAATTCCCCACGAGACGATAACCGCACCGGTATTTGCCCCGCCTGCTGCCATATCGCCGGCAAGCGAAAAGATGCCGCCACAAATACTGGCGGTAATGACCATCATGGTCAGACGAAAGAGATCGAGGCCATTAGGGTCGATAATCTCGTCGTTTTGAGCTTTAGAGGCCATTGTATGTGCACCCCCTTCATCATGTGATCGAACGAAAGATGGCCCGGACGTCCCGAATCGGGTGCCGGGCCATCGGTCAAGCGATCATCAGACTGTTACAGCTATCGCGTTAGAAGCGCAGCGACAGGCAAGAAAGGCCGCCGTCGACCTTGCGATACTCGGAGGTGTCGACGACGAGCGTCTTGTAGCCCAGATCCTGCACGGCCTTGAGCACAGTCGGATAGCCCTCGGCAACGATGACCGTACCGTTGACCCAGATGCAGTTGGCGCCGTAAGCCTCGTCCTCGGGCACGACGATCTTGTTGTACTGGGCAAAGTCGGGCTTATCGATGAACTCACCAGAGACGAGCATGTTGTTGTCCTCGATGTAGTTGACGCCCGTCTTGAGGTGCAGGACCTCCTCCAGCGGAACCTCGGAACCCTCGAGGCCCCAGCCCTCGAGAATCTCGCAGAACTGGCGGATGCCCTCTTCGTTGGTGCGAGCGGAGCGACCGACGTAGAAATGGTCGCCGACCATCATGACGTCGCCGCCGTCGAGCGTGCCCGGAGAAACGATGTGCTTGACATGCTCGTCGTCAAAGAAGCGACGGACGGCCGGCTCGATCTCGTCCTTCTCGCCGTTACGGCTGTCGGCGCCGGGGTTGGTAATGATGGCGCCGCAGCGAGTGATAACGGCCGGATCTTCGACGAAGCAGCTGTCGGGATACTGCTCGAGGGCGGGCAGCACCGAGACATCCACGCCGCACTGCTCGAGCGCATGCTCGTAATCGTAGTGCTCCTCGA
>CAUDYH010000149.1 GCA_958453575.1 uncultured Collinsella sp. | reverse complement strand
GCTCGTCGAGGAGCAGCAGGTTGCCGCCCTGCTTGAGCGTAAGCGCCAAGTTCAGACGGTTGCGCTCGCCGCCGGAGAGCACGCCAGCGCGCTTCTGCTGGTCCTGGCCCTTAAAGCCAAAGCTCGCCACATACGCGCGGCTCGGAACCTCGGTCTCGCCGACCATCATGTGGTCCAGGCCGTCCGAGACGACCTCCCATAGGTTCTTATCGGGGTCGATGCCGGAACGGTTCTGGTCGACGTAAGAAATCTTGACGGTCTCGCCCACCTCGAGCTCGCCCGAAGTCAGCGGCTCCAGACCCACAATCGTCTTGAACAGCGTGGTCTTACCGACACCGTTGGGGCCGATGACGCCCACGATGCCGTTGCGCGGCAGGGTGAACGAAAGGTCATCGATGAGCACGCGACCGTCGAACTCCTTGTGCAGGTGATGGGCCTCGAGCACCTTGTTGCCCAGACGCGGGCCGACAGGGATGCGAATGTCAGTCCAGTCGAGCTTCTGGCTAGCGCGCGCCTCAGCCTCCATCTCCTCGTAGCGGGCCAGACGGGCCTTGTTCTTGGCCTGACGGGCCTTGGGCGAGCTGCGCACCCACTCGAGCTCGGCCTCCATGCGCTTGGCGAGCTTGGCGTCGCGGTTGCCCTGTGCCTCGATACGGGCGGCCTTGGTCTCCAGATACGTGGAGTAGTTGCCCTTGTAGGGATAAAGGTGACCGCGGTCGACCTCGCAGATCCACTCGGCAACGTTATCCAGGAAGTAGCGATCGTGTGTGACGGCAAGCACCGCGCCCTGGTAGTTGTGCAGGAAGTGCTCGAGCCACAGGATCGACTCGGCGTCCAGGTGGTTCGTGGGCTCGTCGAGCAGCAGCAGGTCGGGAGCCTCGAGCAGCAGCTTGCACAGGGCCACGCGACGGCGCTCGCCGCCAGAGAGCACGTTGACCGGCATGTCGGAATCGGGCAGCTGCAGGGCGTCCATGGCCTGACCGAGCTTGGAATCGATATCCCAGCCGTCGGCGGCGTCAATCTCGTCCTGGAGCTTTCCCATCTCGGCCATGAGGGCGTCCATGTCGCAATCCGGGTCGCACATCTCCTCGCCGATCTTGTTGAAGCGATCGACCTTGGCGATCATGTCGCCAAATGCCATGCGCACGTTCTCGATGACGGTCTTGTCGTCGTCGAGCGGCGGCTCCTGCTGCAGGATGCCCACGGTGTAGCCGGGGGTGAGCCTGGCATCGCCGTTGGAGACCTCCTCGATGCCGGCCATGATCTTGAGCAGGGTCGACTTGCCCATACCGTTGGGGCCCACGACGCCGATCTTGGCACCGGGGTAGAAGCTCAGGGTCACGTCGTCAAGGATTACCTTGTCGCCATGGGCCTTGCGAGCCTGATACATCTGGTAGATAAACTCCGCCATTTGTCTGTTTTATCCTTTCTACCTGTTGTTTCCCTATTCTTGATTCGCTTTAGTGGAAACGAAATGAGAAAACTAGCTCTGAAACGTAACGAAAAAGGGGCATGGTTGCCCATACCCCCTAATACTACCTGGGAAAAATCCCCCAGAACATACCATGAACTGCGTACGCTAGTTTTCCGCAACCTTAACGAGCGGCTCGCTGCGATTTGCGCCACAGCAGATACGAGTAGACGTAGATGGCTCCGACCGAACCAAACGCCAGAACCGCAATCACCGCGGCGACGACTTCACTCGAAAGCACGCTGCCTGCCACGCCCATCACAATCAGGCCAATACCCAGCACCATAAAGCAGGCGCCGCCAAAACGCTGCGTACGGCGCCAGTTCTCGGGATCGGCAAGCGCCCAAGGTGTCTTGATACCGAGCGTATAGTTCTGCTTCACACGCGGCAAGTAGTTGCCTACGCCGATGAACAGCAAACCGACAACACCGGAAATCAGCACGTTAACCGAACCAACCGCCGGCACCACGCCCCAGACCGTAAGCTCACCCAACCAGCTTATGGCACACATGAATACCGTGAAAGCAATTACGAAGCCCTGGTAGAACTTGCCCGAGGTTCGATATGCCTCACCTTTGGGGTCGATGCGCGGCACCACGCAGAACATTGCGAGAAGCGCCAGAGGCAGCACGCCGAGCGCGGAGGCCATCCAGCTAGGACCCCAACCGTCGACGGCGCCGTTCGCGCCCCAGTGCGTGGGAATCTGCGCAGGCAAGCTCGGCATCACCATGAGGTGCACTACGACATTGGCGACGCACAGAGCGACCAGCGCAATCCACACGCGCGACGATACCCCCGTGGGGTGAATGCCCTTGTTTTCGTTATTCATCCTTATCACCTTCCGTGTTTGTAAAGCCCATAAACCAGCCAATCAAATCCTGCATGACGGTGGTGTTTAAGCTGTATACGATGTTTTGGCCATGGCGCTCGTCGGTCACCAACCCGGCGTTTTTGAGCGTCGCCAAGTGATGGCTTAGCGACGGCTTACTGATATCGAAATGCTCGGCAAGCTCCCCCGCCGTGCAATTGCCCTCGCGCAGCAACTCCAAAATGCGCCGTCGCGTTGGATCGGCAAGCGCCTTAAAACCCTCTCCCGGCATAAGACCTCCTCTCATCATCTCTCATGACGCGCACACTATACTCGTTATTTAGATGTTTGTCTAACTATCTAATCTTACACTCAAAAAATAGCCGCCCCGCGTAATGCGAAGACGGCCACTTCTCACGCTACAAACGTGTTTTGGAGTTGGCTAACCCGCTGCAACGGGTGCCATCTGCTTCAATCTTATGCGAATTCCAATCCCATTTCAACAAACCCCAAGGGTTCAAATGGAATCGCGATAATACCTATAATGACGATAGCTAAAACACGATTCGCTTCCCCATCGGAGGATGTCTATGACCGAAACCACAGCCGCAACTCCCAGCGAGACACGCGACACTAAGCTCGAGATCATTATGGGGCGCGAGGCGCTCGATAAACTCGCCAGCTCCACAGTACTGGTGCTCGGCTGCGGAGGCGTGGGCTCCAACTGCTGCGAGGCACTCGCCCGCGGCGGCATCGGTCATTTCGTCATTCTGGACAAGGACATCATCGCGCCCAGCAATATCAATCGCCAGGCCATCGCCTTTCACAGCACCATCGGCAAGCGCAAAGTGGACGTGATGGATGCCATGATTCGCGATATCAATCCCGCCGCCACCGTTATCAAGCGCACCGAATACCTGCTGAGTGACAACATCGACGAGTTCTTCGCGAGCGTTTTGGAGCAGACGGGTGGCAAGCTCGACTACGTCGTCGACGCCATCGACACCATCTCGGCCAAGCTCACCATTGCCAAATATGCTCAGGACCACGGCATTCGTTTGGTTAGCTCCATGGGCGGGGCCAACAAGCTCCATCCCGAGTGCCTCCGCTTTGCCGACATTTTCGATACGGTACGTGACCCCATGAGCCGCATCATGCGCAAAGAATGCAAGAAGCGCGGAATCAAGAGTCTGCATGTACTGTTTAGCTGCGAGGAATCGGTTAAGACACAGCCCCGCGACCCTTCCAACATCCATGAGCGTACCGAGCTCGGAACCGCCAGCTTTATGCCGCCCATCATGGGTCAGATGATCGCCGGCGAGGTTATCCGCCAGATCAGTGGCCGCGGCACCGAGCGCGTACGCTCCGATGGCCAACGTCTGGACTAGCGGAGCGCACCGAGATGGAGCCCCGGTTATTTGATGCACACTGCCATCTTGATTTAATGGCTCACCCGGACGCCGTTGCCGATGAGGCGACGGCGCTGGGCTTGGGTCTATTTGATTGCGGCGTCGATCCACGCGACTTCGCTAGCGCAAACGAGCGCGCCCGTCGCCAAACAGGCATCATCGCCGGCGTCGGGCTTCACCCCTGGTGGCTCGCCGACGGCCGCTGCGGTCCTGCCGAAGTCAATCTGCTTTGCGAAGTTGCTGCCCAAGAGCGCTACATCGGCGAAGTCGGACTCGACTTTTCCGCGCGCTTTGCCGGAAGTGAGCCGCTACAAATACAGGCACTTGACCGGCTCTGCGATGCGCTCGTGCGGCATCCTCTTACCGGGCGCGTGATATCAATTCACGCCGTTCGTTCAGCAGGAGCCGTACTGGACGTCCTCGAATCGCATGGACTACTCATCCCAAACTCCGACTCCCCCGTTATCATCTTCCACTGGTTTAGCGGCACTTCGGACGAACTCGTCCGCGCGCGTAATGCAGGCTGCTATTTTTCCGTCAACGAACGCATGCTCGCCACCAAGCGCGGTCGCGAATACGCACGACAGATTCCACTCGACCGTCTACTGCTCGAGACCGATGCGCCGGCCGAGCCAAACACAGAAACAAGCGCGCAATCGCTCATCAGATCGCTCACAAGGACCTCGATGCGCATTGCCTCGCTCAAAAACTGCGATGCAAAGCGCATTGAGTCGGCAGTTTTAGCAAATGCGCGCTCTGTATTTGACCTTCGCTAACCCCTGTGGGCAAAAATGCCAAGGAACATGCGAATCGCACAACGCAGTCCCTATTGGAAGGCAGTACAGTTCGACAGCATTACACCAATTCGTGCATGAGATCACGGTTGCGTGCATACAATTCGTCAAAGATATGGCGGCGCGACGCATATAGCTCGTGGGCAGCCATATCGGGCACGATCGTTT
>CAUDYH010000148.1 GCA_958453575.1 uncultured Collinsella sp. | reverse complement strand
AGACCCTCGGGATCGTTGCCGATCATCGTCTTGATCGTGGCCAGATCGTCCGACATAAGAGCACCGTCGAGCTCGTCCTTGAAAGCGCTAATCTTGTCCGACGCCTCACCCAGTTGGTCAGAAGCCTTGTTGACGAGCTTTGCGGCTTTGGACAGACCCTTTGCGAGCGAGCCAGAGGCGTCGGTCAGACCGCTCACGGCGCTATCCAAGTCACCCGAGATACCGTTCAGGGAATCCAGAACGCCCGAGATGGTCTTCTTAAGCTCCTTGGCCTTAACCGAGAACGTGGAATCGTAGTCGGACTTGGCTCCCGAGATACCCGCCTTGGCATCGGCGATGGCCTGGTCGACCTCGGCACGCGAGTTGTTGACCTCCGCCATGCCGTCCGAAAGGGACTTTGCGGTCGCCGTCAGGTCCTTCGCATTGTTGCGGTACTCCACGGCAATTCTGCCCAGCGACGTAGCAACGGACTTGAGACCGTCTTTGAACTTGTCGTCACTCACCTGGTCGGCAAGGTTGCGGAGCTGATCGGCCATCGCATCGATATCGTCAGCACGCGTATTGAGCGCCGCTGCGGCTTCGTTGAGCTGAGACACCGTAAGGTAAACATGCTGATTCGCGGCATCGAATGCCTTCGCAAGCTCGGCGGACACGTTGTCGAACGAGCCCGCGCTTCCGTCAATCGCCGCGTCAACGGCATCGTTGGCGGCCTTGAGCGCTTCCCTGGAATCATTGATGCCGCTCTTGGCGTGCTCCATCAGCTGCTTCGTCGACTCATCAACGGTGCCCGTCTGCTTGAGCATGCCGCCCGCCGATGTCAGTGAATCGGACGTGGAGCTCAAGATGCCCGCAAGCGAAGTCGCACTGGCCTTGATGTCCTGCAGGTCCTCGACCGAATCGCCCAGCGTCGAGGACAGGTTGGCGATAAAGTTGCTCACTTGGTCGGTGCTCATGTAATCGAGCAGGCTGGACACTGTCTTAAGGCCGATGGTCGTGATGGTCTTGGTAAAGGTCTCGTTGACCTGGTTCTGAACGGCACTCGAGCCTTTTTCGGTCACGATCTGGGCGATGGCGTTGGCCTTCTGGTTCTCATAGAACTCGATATCGGCGTGTTTCACGTCGGTCGAGAAGAGCGTCATCATGTCGGAGCTAAAGCTCTTAGGGATTACGACGGCCGCATAGTAAGCGCCCGACTTAACACCGTCGATAGCCTTATCGCGATCGTTGAGCACAATCCAGTCAAAGTTCTCGTTACCACGCAGAGCGGCGGTAACGTTTTCGCCCACGTTGATCTCGACGGGAATCAGATCACTCTCGTAGCCCTCATCGGTGTTGACCACAGCGATCTTGAGGTTTCCGGTGTTGCCGTACGGATCCCAGCTGCCGGCGATGTTAAACCATGCGTACAGACACGGCACGATAATGAGGCCCATCACGACAACCAAGCCGATTACGGAGCGAGACACGTTTTGGACATCGCGCCTAAACAGATGCAGGATGTTCTTCATTTATGCCTCACCTCCTTTGGAGTGCTTGCCAAGCGGGGCGTTCTTTTCGTTCATCACAAACGTGTCATCCCCGTTCTCGGGCACATGGACCGCATCGCGATGACCACATTGGCTGACAGCCTGAGTCTTGGGTTCAGACCCCCGCTCGCTCGCATTCAAGCCGAACATGCGACGAGCGGCAGGGATCGCCGCTGTGTGCTCGCGCATCTCGCGACGCAGGTCCTCATCCGAAAGCGCCGAGATGCGCATCTGGGTATTGAGGCTCGCGCGGATATATTCGATATTGATAAGCCAGCCGCAGATGGCAATAACCGAGATGATCCAAATGACCAGCAGGATGATCTTGCCGTTATTGTCGATATCGAGAACCGTCGACAGGACAAAGAGCAGGACCTGAACGCCCACCACGGCGGCAAAACCGCCCTTGATGTAGTACGGGTAGCGATGCTCAAACGCCACGGCATGATCGAGCAGCTCGCGACGGTACGAATCCGAATCGAGCATGACGCGCATGGCCGTGCGCAGCGAATAGCGCTGGCGCGGTAGGTCGTTGGACTCGCAGATCATGAGACCCGTCGTGGAAAGCTGCTTATCAAAGAGCAGATTGAGGTTGAGCAGCAGCGGACGCAGCTGCAGACCGATAAAGAGCGCCACGATCAAGAACACGCCCAGAATGCACAGGTTAAACAGATAGTTGAACGAGTACATGCCGCCGACGGTCTCGCGCAGCAGATTGATGCCGTAGGTAAAGGGCAGCAGCGGGTGCAGCCACTGGAAGAAGCCGGGCATCATCTCGATGGGATACATGCCCGACGAACCCGGAATCTGCACGATAACCAGAATGACGCCGATTGCCTTGCCGATGTGCTTAAACGTAGTGGACAGCGCATAGATGATATTGACGTAGGTGAACGAAATAGCGATGCCGCCCAGTACAAAGAGCAGCGGATTGACGCACTGAACGCCAATGACCAGGTCGCCCACCGTAACGATAATGGCCTGGAACGCGCCCAGGATCACCAGCAGCAGCCAGCGGCCAAAGTAGCCCTGACGCGCCGTAAAGCTACCGATGCCCTCGCGGTCGACCTCGAGTTTATAGATAGCGATGAGCACATAGCCGCCTACCCACAGCGCCAGATTGGTGTAGAAGGGCGCGATGCCCGAGCCAAAGCTCTTGACCGGATAGATTGACTTGGACGTCAGCTCAACCGGAGATGCCATGAAATCTGCCACGTCATTGACGTCGACGTCCATGAGGTCGGCTAACTCGCCCATAGACTCAGAGGTCTGCAGCGCCGCAATGTCATTGGCGGCGGTCGCGAGCTTGTCCTGAACCTTGGCAAGGGAGGCGTCGGTTTGGGACAGCGTGGTCTTTGCCTGCTTGAGCGTGGCGTCGAGCTGCGCCAGCGTGCCGCGCGCGCTCGCTATCGTGGGGGTCATACCCGACACAATGCCGGTCAAATCGCCCGAAACGGCGGCAAAGGAGTCAAGCGCGCTCGAAGCCTTCGGAAGTGCGTTCTGACCCAGATCGGTCTGAGCCTGACCGAGGTTAGCCGTACCGGTCTGAATTGCCGCGTTGAGTGCGTTGCTCGCGTTCGAGATTGCCGTAGCGTCGTTTGCCATGGCGCTCGACTGTGCAGAAAGGCCATCCTTGATGCTCTGCAGCTTCTGGTTTTGCTCGCGAAGCGAATCGATGGTCGATACAATGCGCGCGTCAATTTCCTCGGAACCTGTCGACGTGTCATTAACGAGAATCTCCAAGTGCCCGATAACGGCCTTATTGTGATCGATCGTCGCCTGGAGAGACTCGAGCGAGTTGTCGATGCGGGTGGTCGTAGATGTGACCGTACCCGTTAGCTTGCCAATCGCAGCGTTCGCGGAGGCTGACGTCTTGGTGAGTGCAAGGCTACCTTCCGAGAGTGCCTTGGAGAGCGAGGTGATAGAGTTGCCCGCCGTGGCGCGAGCCTCGCCCAGCAGGTCGTTGCCCTGGGAGATTGCCTGCGTCAGCGACGGTGCCTGACCTTGCAAGCCGGCAAGCGCCGCATCAGCCGAGGCGATAGCGCCACTCGTCTTATCGATGGCGGCATTCATATCGCCAATCGAATCGCGCACCTCACCCAAGGTGTCGGATGCCTCGGACACCGAACTTGTCAGCGAGTCCTGAGTCTGGGTTGCCTTGTCCTTTAAATCGACACCGGCATCCTTGGCGATACTGGCAACAGTCTCGCCCACCGTGGAGACAAACTCCGAGTTGATCTGCTCCTCGATGGTGTTGGCACCGGTATCGGTGACCTTGGGCGCAATGGCGCTCTTCTTCTCATTGACGTAATAGGTGAGCTTCGGCTGATGGTAATTGCCATCGAGCATCGAGACAAGATTGTCGGAGAAGTTCTTGGGGATTACGATCGCCGCGTAGTATTCCCCGCTCTCGACGCCCTCTTTGGCATCGGCAGCCGAGTCGACGAAGGTCCAGCCCAGCTGATCGTTTTCCTTGAGCTGGTCGACCACCTTATCGCCTGCATTGAGCTCGCCCACCAAGTCATTCTGGGTGCCCTGATCGTTGTTGGCGATGGCGATTTTAATGCCCTGGGTATTTCCGTACGGATCCCAGTTGGCAACGATGTTGTACCAGGCATACAGCGAGGGAATGACGCACACGCCCAAGGTAACCACCAGGGCGACGGGGTTCATAAGCAGTCGCTTAATGTCGCGCTTAAATATCGCAAAGGAGACCTTTGCGTTGGATAGTTTGCTGCCGAGACTCACGCTTGGACCATCCATCCTGTCGTTGAATCAAATCGTACTATCAAAAACCATTGTACGTAGGCGCTTTAGCGTCTCGAAGCACAATGGTATTGAGTTTTGCGGGTAGCAATATACTACGAAGATTAGTTAACGTACAGTTGTACAGTATCTCAAATTTCAGCAGGTCACAAAACCACAACCCGCACAAATTAGCAATCCGAATAGTCATCGGGGGCGTTCTTAAACTACCAGTCAAACAAGAACGTCCCCCAACGACCACTTTTTCTCCGTCCCCAAGGGATCATTATTGGACCGTCGATGTTTTGGCAATGCCAGCGAGCGGGCGCCAGAGCGAACAAATTGGCATGAAAAGAGGACGGCATAGACCTTCTGGTCATGCC
>CAUDYH010000147.1 GCA_958453575.1 uncultured Collinsella sp. | reverse complement strand
CCGAAGAGCACTTAATGTGCTCTTCGTGCGAGCAGGACTATCCGCAGCAGCGAGTAAAGGTGAGAACGCCCCGCCCCAACCCAGCTAACAAAGGAGCTGATATGTGCGATTGCACAGATCATAAGGACGAGATCCCTGCCTACGACGCACAGGCCATTGAGTCCAAGTGGATGAAGGCGTGGGAGGACTCCAACCTCTTTGCCGTCGACACCGACGAAAGTAAGCCCAAGAAGTACGTGCTCGAGATGTTCCCGTATCCGTCGGGCGACCTGCACATGGGCCACGCGCGCAACTATACCATCGGCGATGCCATGGCCCGTCAGGCCCGCATGCGCGGCTACGATGTGCTGCACCCCATCGGCTTTGACGCCTTTGGCCTGCCTGCAGAGAACGCCGCTATCAAGCACAACACGCAGGCTGCTGCCTGGACGTACAAGAACATGGACCAGGCGCTCGCCACGATGAAGCGTATGGGCTTTTCCTACGATCTGGATCGCATGGTCAAGACCTGCAGCCCCGATTATTACCGCTGGGGCCAGTGGATCTTTGAGAAGTTGTGGGAAAAGGGCCTGGTCTACCGTAAGAAGAACCCGGTCAACTGGTGCCCCACCTGCAAGACCGTTCTGGCCAACGAGCAGGTCACCGAGGGCAAGTGTTGGCGCTGCGGCACCGAGCCCGAGAAGCGCGATCTGGAGCAGTGGTACTTCAAGATCACCGAGTACTCCCAAGAGCTACTCGACGATCTGGAGAAGCTCCCCGGCTGGCCCGAGCGCGTCAAGCAGATGCAGGCCAACTGGATCGGTCGCTCCGAGGGCGCCGAGGTCGACTTTACCCTGTGCGACAAGGATGGCGAGCCCATCGAGGGCGACGAGGGCAAGATCACCGTCTTCACCACGCGTGCCGATACGCTCTTCGGTGTCTCCTTCTTTGTCCTGGCCCCCGAGTACGCTCGTCTGCACGAGCTCGTCGAGGGCACGGAGTACGAGGAGGCCGTGACCAAGACCCTCGAGGACTCCAAGCATATCTCCGCCGTCGAGCGTGCCCAGGGCACCCTCGAGAAGCACGGTGCCTTTACCGGCCGCTACGTGGTGAACCCGGTCAACGGCGAGAAGGTCCCCGTGTGGGTTGCCGACTACGTCGTGGCCGACTACGGCACCGGCGCCGTCATGGCCGTTCCCTGCGGCGACCAGCGCGACTTTGAGTTCGCCCGCAAGTACGACCTGCCGATCGTGCCGATCATCCTGGACGATGACGACCGTGCTGCCGTCGAGGCCAACGGCGAGACCATCGATACCTTCCATGCCGAGACCGTCGACTGGGATTGCGCCCACGCTGCCGAGGGCACGCTCGTCCAGTCCGGCAAGTACACCGGAATGCGCGGTGGCAAGCACTCCGAGGGCGAAGCTGCAATCGTGGCCGACCTCGAGGCCATGGGCTGCGGTCGTCGCAAGGTCGAGTTCCGTCTGCGCGACTGGCTCATCAGCCGCCAGCGCTATTGGGGCAACCCCATCCCGGCTATCCACTGCGAGCACTGCGGCATCGTGCCCGTGCCCGAGGATCAGCTGCCGGTGACGCTGCCCGAGAACCTGGACCTGGGTGCCGGCGAGACCCTCGCCGAGTGCAAGGAGTTCTACGAGACCACCTGCCCGGTCTGCGGCCGCCCGGCCAAGCGCGAGACCGATACCATGGACACCTTCACCTGCTCCAGCTGGTATTACCTGCGCTATACCGACCCGCACAACACCGAGCTGCCCTTCTCCAAGGAAGCCGCCGACCGTTGGATGCCCGTCGATAACTACATCGGCGGCATCGAGCACGCCATTCTGCACCTGCTCTACAGCCGTTTCTTTACCAAGGCACTGCGCGACCTGGGTCTGCTGAGTGTGGACGAGCCCTTCACTAACCTGCTGTGCCAGGGCATGGTCAAGGACGAGAACGGCGACACCATGTCCAAGTCCAAGGGCAACGTCGTGCCCCCGAGCTCGGTTATCGAGCCCTACGGCGCCGACACCATGCGTTTGGCGATTCTGTTTATCGCCCCGCCCGAGAAGGACTTCGACTGGGACCCCAAGGCCGTCGAGGGTGCCAGCCGCTTTATCAAGCGCGCCTGGCGTATCGTGTGGCAGCTTGTCCAGTTCGGCGACGCCAGCGTGGCCTTCGACAAGTCCGCGCTCGATGAGGTCGCGATGAAACTCTATCGCGAGCGTCACCGCACCATCGCCAAGTGCACCGAGGACTTCGATCGCGGCCAGTTTAACACCGCCATCTCGGCCGTCATGGAGCTCGTCAACGCGGCGAGCGCCTACCTCAACGCCACCGAGGGTACCGCCCGCGACAAGGCGCTGTGCTACGGCGTGGCTAAGGATATCGTGAGCGTCCTTGCCCCCATCTGCCCGTTCTGGGCCGACGAGCTGTGGCACGAGGCACTCGGCTGCGAGGGCAACGCCTACACCGCCGCCTGGCCCGAGTTCGACCTGGCCGAGTCCGTTGAGGACACGGTGCAGATCGTGGTCCAGGTGCTCGGCAAGGTCCGCGGTCGCGTCGACGTTGCCCGCGATGCCTCCAATGAGGATATGCAGGCTGCCGCCGAGGCCGCCGTCGCCAAGTGGCTCGAGGGCAAGACGGTCGTCAAGGCCATCTGCGTGCCCGGCAAGCTGGTCAACCTGGTGGTCAAGTAAGCACTGCGTGCTTAACTGACGCATAAAATACGGGGGGGCGATCCGGCTGGGTTGCCCCCCGTTTTGTTTTGTCTGCCCAAAGCGCCTGCGGTCAATTGTCCTATTCTTGTGGAGAAGCTGTGCGCACGCTGACCTGCAGATTCGTACTGTGCTTGCACGTTTTCGCAGCTATTGCTATAGTTTGCTTGCAAATGAAGTTGTAATTGAAAGAAGTGGGGTTTCGGCCCCGCTTCTTTTTTGTATGGATGGAGGTGCCGCAATGGTCAAGACCAAGACCGAGCAGGCGATCATCGACGCGCTCGAGGCCGTTGCTCCCCAGCACGATGTCGACATTGTCGACGTTGAGCTCGTGGGTGCCACCAAGGCCCCCTGCGTGCGCGTGCGTATCGAGGGTGCCGAGGGTCAGAGCCTGTCGCTCAATGACGTCACGGCCAACACCAAGTGGGTCGGCGATGTGATTGAGGAGCTCGACCCTATCTCTTCGAGCTATACGCTTGAGGTGTCGAGCCCGGGCATGGCGCGCCCGCTGCGCCGTCCGCGCGACTTTGCCCGCTTTGTGGGCGAGAACTGTGAGCTCACCTCCACCGCCTCCGAGGGCCGTCGCAAGTACGCCGGCAAGATTGCGGCTGCGACCGAGACCGACGTGACCCTCGAGCTCGAGGACGGCGAGTCCGTCACCCTCGATTTCTCTGATGTTAAAAAGTGCAAGTTGAAGCCCACCTACGACTTCAAGCCCGCGAAGGAAGGAAAGTAAGATGGCAGCATCCGACATGATGTCCGCCCTGATGGAGCTTTGCCAGGAGAAGCACATCGACCAGCTCTACCTGATCGACCGCCTGGAGCAGTCGCTCGCCAAGAGCTATGCCGAGATCCTGCATCTTGAGTGGGGCGCCAAGGTGACCATCGACCGCACCACCGGCAAGATCTACGTCTACCGCCTGGAGCCGATCGACGATTCCATGGACGAGGAGGGCAACTTCACCGAGTTCGAGGAGATCGACGTCACCCCCAAGAACACGAGCCGCATCGCCGCCCAGCACGCCAAGGCCGAGATCAATGCCATCGTGCGCAACTCCGCCCGCGAGCAGATCTACGAGGAGTTCTCCGGCCGCATCGGTGACCTCATCAGCGGCACCGTGCTGCAGTCCACGCCCGACTTCACGATCGTCAAGATTCGTGAGGGCGTCGAGGCCGAGCTGCCGCACTTCGATCAGCGCCGTTACGAGAACGAGCGCAACGAGCGCCCGATGGGTGAGCGCTACCTGCACAACCAGCATATCAAGGCCGTAATCATCGACGTTCGCGACCCCAACTCCAACCTGCAGCCGGTTCGTGGCGAGCACAGCCGTCCGCCGATCGTCATCTCCCGTACCCACCCCGAGCTCATGCGTCGTCTGTTTGAGCAGGAGGTGCCCGAGATCTATGAGGGCACCGTCCAGATCAAGTCGATCGCCCGCGAGCCCGGCCAGCGTTCCAAGGTTGCCGTCCACTCGCTCGACGACCGCCTGGATCCCGTGGGCGCCTGCGTCGGCCCCAAGGGCAGCCGTGTTCGCGCTGTCGTGGGCGAGCTCCGTGGCGAGCGCGTCGACGTCATCCTGTGGGATGCCGATCCTGCCGTCTACGTCGCCAACGCCCTGTCGCCCGCTAAGGTCACCCGCGTCCTCATTGACGAGGAGAAGGCCTACGCCGGCGTCATCGTCCCCGACGACCAACTGTCCCTCGCCATCGGCAAGGAGGGCCAGAACGCCCGCCTCGCCGCGCGCCTGACCGGCTGGCACATCGACATCAAGTCCGAGACGCTTGCCGCCGACATCCTCAAGAACGTTCCCGTTCACGAGGAGCCCGCCGCCGACCTGATCGGTGACGAGGAGGACGAGGACGTCCGTCGCTGCGAGTACGTGTCCGAGGACGGCATCCAGTGCCGCAACCAGGCCCGTCCCGGCTCCCGTTTCTGCGGTGTCCACGACACCGACGCCTTCGATGA
>CAUDYH010000146.1 GCA_958453575.1 uncultured Collinsella sp. | reverse complement strand
CACAGCGAGAATGAGTTTGATGCCTACTACTTCGTGGCGACCAACGAGGGAGCTTCGAACGTGGCAACTGAGATGCTGCAGGACTACTACAAGGTGACCGGTAACCCGGTACTGCTGCCCGAGTACGGGTTCTACCTTGGTCATCTTAATGCCTATAACCGTGATGGCTGGTCAACGACCTCGGGTCAAAAGAAGTGGGAGACCAAGGGCAGCAAGTCCTCGAGCGAGAAGGGCGACGTTAAGTACGAGTCTGGCATGTCGACGGGCTACAAGCTCGACGGCACACTTGCGGCCGAGACGCTCAACGGTGAGGGCCCTACGGTTGATACCGAGAACATGAAAGCGACCGATTTCGACCGCCAGTTCTCTGCTCGGCAGGTTATCGATGACTACGAGGACAGCGACATGCCGCTCGGCTGGTTCCTGCCGAACGACGGCTACGGCGCCGGCTATGGCCAGAACGGTTACTACAAGACCGGCGGCGTCAACTCCGACGGAGCGAGCTCGGCCGACCGTCTTAACGCTGTGCGTGCCAACGTCGACAACCTTAAGAAGTTCACCGAGTATGCCAACTCAAAGGGTGTGAGCACGGGCTTGTGGACCCAGTCCAACCTTGAGCCCGACAGCAACCCTGAGACCCCGTGGCATCTGCTTCGCGACTTCGACGCCGAGGTCAAGACGGGAGGCATCACTACCCTTAAGACCGACGTTGCCTGGGTTGGATCTGGCTACTCCTTTGGTCTTAATGGCATCAAGACAGCTTATGACACGGTGACGACCGGCGCTAACAAGCGCCCCAACATCATCACGCTCGATGGTTGGGCCGGCACGCAGCGCTTTGGTGGCATTTGGACCGGCGACCAGTATGGCGGTAACTGGGAGTACATTCGCTTCCATATCCCCACGTATATCGGTCAGAGTCTTTCGGGCAACCCCAACATCGGCTCCGACATGGACGGCATCTTTGGCGGCGACCCCATCATCTCTGCGCGTGACTACCAGTGGAAGACGTTCACGCCCTCTATGCTCGACATGGACGGTTGGGGCACCTACCGTAAATCGCCCATGACGCACGGCGATCCCTACACAGGCATCTCGCGCTTCTATCTCAAGCTCAAGGCGCAGCTCATGCCCTATATCTACACGAGCGCGGCCTCGGCGGCCAACATCGACACGGGTAACGGCGATGCCGGCCTGCCCATGATCCGCGCCATGCTGCTTTCTGACAACTCCGAGTACGCCGCAAGCACTTCGACGCAGTACCAGTATATGTTCGGTGAGAACTTCCTAGTGGCACCGGTGTATCAGGATACCCAGGCAGATGAGAACGGCAACGACATTCGCAATGGGATCTACCTCCCCAACTACGGCACCGACGAGAATCCCACCATCTGGATCGATTACTTCTCGGGTAAGCAGTATCGCGGCGGCCAGGTTCTCAACAACTACGAGGCTCCGCTTTGGAAGCTGCCGCTGTTTGTGAAGGCCAACGCTATCGTGCCGATGTACGCCGAGAACAACAACCCCGAGGCAGTGAGCGACACCAACACCAAGGGTACCGACCGCAGTCAGCGTATCGTCGAGTTCTTCGCCACCGAGGGCGACGGCACCTTTACGCAGTACGAGGACGACGGCTCCTCCATCGAGAACAACACGACTGAGGACGATTCCTACGGCACGATCGACAATATCTCCTACGGTGAGCATGTGAGCACCGTCTACAGCTCCAAGGCCGCAGGCGGCACCGCGACCTTTACCGCCGAGGCCTCGCAGGGCGGCTACAACGGCTACGACTCCAACCGCACCACGACCTTCGTGGCCAATGTGTCCGCCAAGCCCACGAGCGTCGTCGCCAAGAACGGCGGATCCGCACTCAACGTGGTTGAGGTCAACTCGCAGGAGACCTTTGACGCCGCGACCCCCGAGGCCGGCCAGGCGGTCTACTTCTACAGCAAGACCCCCAACCTCAACCACTACGGCAGCGATGCGGACGGCACCGAGGCCGAGCAGGGCGAGAGCTTCAACAACACCAAGATCACCACGAACCCCAAGGTCTACGTCAAGTTCGCGAAGACCGATGTTGCTGCAGCGGCGCAGACGCTTGAGCTGGGCGGTTTCGTGAACGCCGACGCCACGCTCACAGCCGATCGCCTCAACGAGAACCTCTCCGCACCCACGAACCTTGCTGCCCCCGAGGACGTCACGACCCCAACGAGCATCAAGCTCACCTGGGGAAAGGTCGATGGTGCTACCTCCTACGACCTTAAGGTCGACGGCACTGTGTTTGCCGTGGGTGATGCGGCCGAGTTCACGCACACCGACCTCGCCTACAATAGCAAGCACACCTACCAGATTCGTTCGCGCAACGCCGAGGGTTACTCCGCCTGGAGCGATGTGCTCGAGGCGAACTCCGCACTCGATCCGTGGCGGAACGTCCCCGACGCCGAGGAAATCACCTGGGAGGGCTCACTTTACGGCAGCCATAAGGCCGAGCTTGCCTTCGACCATGAGTTCCAGTCGGGCGACGGCGGTTTCCACTCCGGTGGCAACGATCTGGGCAAGGCGCTTACCGTTGACTATGGACGCGCTTACAAGCTCGATAAGCTCGAGTACTATCCGCGCGATGACGCCGGCAACGGCACCGTGACCAAGATGCGTGTTGAGACGAGTCTCGATGGCGTCCACTGGACGAGCCAGGAGGTCGATTGGGCACGTTCCGCTGATTGTAAGACGGTAGCGTTTGACGGCACCGTGGCCGCCCGTTACGTGCGCATGACACCGCTCGCCTCGGTCGGCAATTTCTTCTCCGCGTCCGAGATTGCCATCTACAAGACCGACGGCACGGATGGCTTCGCCGTGGGCTCCAACCTCAACAAGGCCACGATCTCCGACGGAGACTACTCCAACATGAAGAACTATCTGGGCCTCGAGAATCGCGAGCCCGATACCCCGACGTTCGGTTCGCAGATCCGCGACCACTTCGCCGACCTCAACGATAACGGCGTTTACGACGTCTACGATTACTCGTTCACCATGGCGGGTCTTGACGGCGGCACTAAACAAAAGGGCAAGGTCGCAGGTTCGCTCGCGGTGATTCCGAGCAAGACCGAGGTCGAGGCCGGTGATGAGATCACCGTTGATGTCTATGCGGCCGACGCCAAGAACGTCAACGCCCTGGGCGCCCTCGTCAACTTCAAGAGCGACCAGTTCGAGTTTGTGTCCGAGAGCATCGCGCAGGACGGCTCGACTGCCGGCATGGAGAACCTGTCTCGCGAGAAGGTCCAGTTCGCGGACAGAACGCAGACTATCAATCTCGCCTTTGCCAACCGCGGCGATGGCAAGCTCTACAACGGTACCGGCGCGGTGGCGAGTTTCAAGCTCAAGGCCAAGACCGCCGGCAAGGTCGAACTGCCCTCGACATCTTGGCTCATCGGTCCGGCATGCGACGCACTTGAGTTTGCGAGCGACGGCACGGTGACGATGCCGGATGTTCCTCAGCCAACGGTCGCCGAGTACGGTCAGGATGCCTTCAACATCACGATGACCAACGATGAGCTCACGACCGACGACGGGACCAACGTCGAGAAACTTATCCAGCAGAAGAGCTATAACGCGCTGTTCGATAATAACGAGGGCGACAACGGCTTTGAGTTCCTATGGAACTGGAGCGGCAACTGGGACAGCGAGGGTAAGCTTCCGAGTTACGTGAAGCTTCCCACCACGATGACATTCGCATTTAAGACGCCTTCGAAACTCGATAGTGTCGAGGTCGTTAACCGCAACGGTGGCAACGGAACCGTGCAGAAGATCAAGGCTGTCGTGACGTTCGAGGATGGCTCGACCCAAGAGTTCGCGGGCGGGGAGTACGATTCCTTCCGGGCTCGCTACGCTTTTGGCCTCTCTGCCGAGAACAAGGGCAAGAAGGCGACCAAGGTCGAGGTCACGCCGCTTGAGGCATCGGGTGACCAGATGCTCACACTGCGTGAGGTCAACTTCAACTACACGCAGGGTGTCGAGGCCATCGAGGGTGTCGAGCTAGGCAAGAACCAGACCGAGTTCTTTGAAGGCGACGTTACGCTCGTCGACGCCAAGGCCACGCCTGAGAGCGCCGGCTACCCCTATGTGACGGTCGAGAGCTCCGACCCCTCTGTGGTAAGCGTCTCCGCTGTTCAGGCTGGCGATAGCGTGAGCTACTACCTGCGTGCCAACAAGGCCGGCAAGGCAAAGATCACGGTGGCGTCGGTACTCGACCCCTCCAAGACCGCATCCTATGAGGTCGAGGTCAAGGCTGGTGTCGATACCTCTGCGCTCGTGGCAGCGCTTTCCAAGGCCGCGGGCTACAGCGAGTCCGTCTACACTAAGGATTCCTATGCAGCTCTCACCGCTGCGGTCGAGGCGGCTCAGAAGCTCCTCGACGGCGGCCAAGGCAGCTATAGCAAGAAGGATGTCGCAGACGCCACAGCCAAGATCGAGAAGGCAATCGACGGCCTCAAGATGCGCCCTGTCGATGAGAAGATCCTCATCAACACGCCCGAGAACCGCAAGAACGTCACGGTGGTCGGCTTCTCGAGCGAAGCCGACTACGAGGGCAGCAACGCTGTCAACGCTCTCGACGGCGACGAGCGGACGCTATGGCACAGCGACTGGGCCTATGAGACCGGTAT
>CAUDYH010000145.1 GCA_958453575.1 uncultured Collinsella sp. | reverse complement strand
ATCGCAGGCAGGAAGCCAAAGGAACCGTTGTAGCTGCCAAAGTTGGAGAGGAACCAAACGACGACGGTGGACGCGAAGATGACCGTACCGGCCTTCTTGATAAAGGCCCAGCAGCGCTCCCACACGTGCAGCGCCCAAGAACGGATCGCCGGGAAGTGGTAGGCAGGAAGCTCCATAACAAACGGCGTCGGGCGACCGGCGAAGAGCTTGGTCTTCTTGAGCATGAGGCCCGAAGCAATGACGGCAAAGACGCCCAGGAAGTAGAAGAGCGGGCTGATCCACGCGGCGGTGGTCGAAGAATCGCCGATGATGGAACCCATGAGCAGGGCGATGATCGGCAGCTTGGCACCGCAGGGAATAAACGTGGTGGTCATGACCGTCATGCGGCGGTCCTTCTCGTTCTCGATGGTCTTGGTGGCCATGACGCCGGGGACGCCGCAGCCCGAGGACACGAGCATGGGGATAAAGGACTTACCGGACAGGCCAAAGCGGCGGAACACGCGGTCCATGATAAAGGCGACGCGGGCCATGTAGCCGCAGTCCTCCAGGAAGGACAGCATCACAAAGAGCAGGAACATCTGCGGGACGAAGCCGAAGATGGCGCCCAGGCCGCCGACGATGCCGTCGCAGACCAGCGAATCGACCAGGCCGCCGTCCTCGGTGCCGCCCGCCACAAGGGCGTCGTGCACCATGGTGGTGATACCCGGGACATAGGGGCCGTACTCCGCCGGGTCAATCGAATCGGCAGCGTCCTCACCCACAGCCTCGACAGCCGCATCATACGCATCGCGACCCTGACCGAGCACGTACCAACCGTCGGTGCCGAAGAGCTGGTCGTTGGTGAAGTCGGTCACCGTGCCGCCCAGGGTAGAAACGGCGATGTAGTACACGCAAAACATGATGACCACAAAGATCGGCAGGCCCAGGATACGGTTGGTAACCACGCGGTCGATCTTCTCGGAGGTGCTCATCTTGGCAGGAGCCTTGGTCATGCACTCGTCGATAATGTGGGCAATCACGCCATAGCGCTCGCCGGTGATGATGGACTCGGCGTCGTCGTCGCAATCCTGCTCGCACTGGGCGACCAGCTGCTCAACGCGAGCGGCCTTCTCCTTGGTGAGGTTGATGAGCTTGCAGGCGTCCGCGTCGCGCTCAAACAGCTTGACAGCGTAGTAGCGACGCTTGTTGGCGGGAACGCTCGCCGGCAGGTTGTTCTCGATGTGGTCCAGAACGTCCTCGATAGAGGAATCGAACTTGTGCTCCGGCACCTGGCCCTTGGAAGCAGCGGACTTCTTAACCTGCTCGAAAAGCTCCTTGATGCCCTTGTTCTTAAGGGCCGAGATCATCATGACCGGGCAGCCGAGCTTCTTGGACAGCTTGTCGGTGTCGATCTTGTCGCCGTTCTTCTCGACCAAGTCGGCCATGTTGAGGGCGACGACCACGGGCAGGCCGGTCTCGATAACCTGAAGCGCCAGGTACAGGTTGCGCTCGAGGTTGGTGGCATCGACCACCTGGACGACGACATCGGGCTCGCCGCTCATGAGGTAATCGCGCGAGCACTGCTCCTCGGGGCTGTAGGGGGAAAGCGAGTAGATGCCGGGGAGGTCCGTAATCGTGACGTTCTTGTCACTCAGGAGCGTGGCCTCCTTCTTCTCCACCGTGACGCCGGGCCAGTTGCCAACGTAGCCGTTGGCGCCGGTGATCAGGTTGAAAAGCGTGGTCTTGCCGCAGTTGGGGTTACCCGCCAGCGCGACATGGATCTGAGAATCCGCCATTCAATCCTTCTTCCTTGTGTGCCCGCGCTGCTTTCTCCGCGCAGGCTGGATAATGTGCTTCAAAGATGCTGCATTAAGTTAGAAAAACCTAACTTTATCTGCAGAAATATGTGCCGCCGGCCCTTACTGGACCTCGACGACGGCAGCCTCCTCCTTGCGGATGGAGAGCTCGTAGCCACGCACGTTGATCTCGACCGGATCTCCGAGCGGTGCAACCTTTACGACCTTGAACGAAGTGCCCTTGATGAGCCCCAGGTCCATAAGGTGGCGGCGAAGCGCACCCTCACCGTGAAGCTTGACGATGGTGGAGCTCTCGCCCACCTTAACGTCACCCAACGTCTTCATTTACTTGTCCCCCTTTCGGTTTTTTAAATGCTGCGGACTAACTGACGGTCATGATGTGCATGGCAACCTTGGAATCGATACCAAAGCGTGCGCCCAGCACCGTGACGATGATATTGGCGCCACTCGAGCTCACCACGTGAATTTCGCTGCCCTCGACAAAGCCGAGGTCCTTGAGGTGGTGCTTCATATCCTCATTGCCCTTTACACGAGACACGCGCACGGTTTCGCCCGCTTTTACCATCGAAAGCGGCATTGCCGGCATCTGCGGTCCGCAAGACATGAGTGGCTCCTAACGTCAGTTCGTCCTCAACATCGACGCGGTAAAAGTTAACCACATCTATGTTCGCTTTAGTAAACTAGCACGTGGTTAACTTTTTGGAAAGGGTCCCCATTTAGATTCCGAAAAGTTTCCTATACGAAACAAAAAGGCGCGGCAAAGAGCTGTCCTTTGCCGCGCCCTGTCATGCTTAGAGCGAGAGGTTTCTGATCGACGTGACGCAGGAAGCCTCGTCTACGCCCGAAACGCGGAAGATGATGTCCTCGCCGCACTCGCCGTAGAGAGCCATGAGCCCCATTACATCGCGGCCGTCGGTATGGCGATCGCCGATACTGACCGATACGTTGCTACGATGCTTGGCAATGATGTCGTAAAGCAGCGCAACCGGGCGGGCATGCAGTCCCAACGGATCTTTAATCGTCTTTGTAAACTCGACCATGTCCCCTCCCGCGGCATCGCACATTCGGCCGGCAAACCCAGCCACGTGGTAGTTATTGTAGCGTTAGATGCTTGTCGAGAGCTCCTCTGAACACCTCGTGGGCAAAAAGTGGCAAATATGAGTACTGTCACCAATTTAGTAGCAGCAAAATCGAGAGCAAAGTGCCTACTTTGAGCGATTCGAAGAGGTTGAAAGCCGTCAAACGCCCTTTAAAGGGGGTTAGATAAATTGATTTTGAGCCCATTTTCGCTCAGAACGGGCCGAAAAATATGACACCTCTTTTGCAACAGTACTCATATTTGGCATTTTTTGACCACGGGGTCCAAAACCATGTCCCAAAACACAAAAGGAGGGGCCTCGTAAGGCCCCTCCTTAGGAAAGGGAATCGATTTATTCCACAGCCGCAGATTAATCCTAGCCGCTACTCCATCATGTCGAGGACGGAGGGGCGAAGCTCGTTCTCGGCGGCCTCGGGATCGGTCTCGCGCAGGCGGTTGATGTAGCGGTTGTACCACATCACGGCAAGGCCCAAGAAGACAACCACGCCGCCAACGTTGTAGACCAGCGTCAGCCACAGCGGCTGATCGAGCGGAATGGTGCCGCAGATAAGCACGAAGCAGAAGACCACAAGCAGGAATGCGGCAACGACCAGGCCAAAGCGGCGCGAACCCATGCGGAAGCCACGGGGAGCGGCGTCAAAGTTCTTGCGCAGCATAAAGTAGGCAAGCAAAATCAGCAGCGGTGGGAGCAGAGCGGTGGCAGCAGTCATGTTGGTAACGATCATGAGCAGGTCGTCGAGGTTACCGGAGCCCAGGGCCGGAATGATCAGGATGGGGACGACGATGGCGAACTGCAGCCAAGCAGCGCGGGCAGGAATGCCATGCTCGTTGAGCTCGACGATCTTGCTACCAAAGACGCCCTTGGGGATCTCGGTGAAGAAAACCTTGATGGGAGCAGAGGTCCACATCATGAGGGAGCCCAGCGTGGCGGCGAGAAGGATCAAGCCGATGGCGCGCGTAGACACTTCCATGGGAATGCCAAAGTGGGCAAAGACAGCGCCGAATACGTCGAAGATACCGGTGGAGATGGCAACGCCGCCCTCGGGGATGAACAGGTTAACCAGCAGCGAAGCGCCTGCATACAGAAGGCCGATGGTCAGGCCGGCGATAACGACGGTGCGCACGAAGGCCTTGACGCCACCCTTAAGGTCGTTAAGGAACACGCCGACAGACTCAGCGCCGCCAACGCCCTGGATGATCCAGGCAAGCGTACCGAAGAAGCCCCACGCAGTTGCGAAGTTGCTCATGTCGGGAGCCATGTTAGCGGGAGTAGGAGCCGTAGCGAACTCAACGCCGCCAAAGGCAGCAGCCAGGGACAGCAGGATGAACACGGCGGTCAGGCCGAGAGCCGCGGTCGAACCGAAGGAGGAAATGGAGCCGATCCACTTAGCGCCCTTGGTCGAAACCCACGTGGCGATAGCAAAGACGACGATCTCGATAATGGTGATCCACAGCTGCGAAAGCTCGGCGTTGGCACCAAAGAACACGTAGCTCGCGTAGATGATGACGTTGGGCAGGACGGACGCAAAGAAGAACAGGTTAACGAACCAGTAGCTAAATGCCGTCAGGAACGCCCAGCGACCACCCATCGAGGTCTTAACCCATGCGTACACGCCAGACTCGGAGTCCTTGTTGAGGCCGACGAACTCGGCGGTAACCAGGGTATAGGGGACAAAGTACAAAAGCGTGGCGAAGAAGAACGACGGCGCAGCTGCCAAGCCGATGGCCGCGTTGTTGTTGATGATGTTCTTGATACCGAACACGGCGGCGACC
>CAUDYH010000144.1 GCA_958453575.1 uncultured Collinsella sp. | reverse complement strand
GCCGCGGTCCTCGTCCTCGCGGCGACGACGATGTGCCTCGCCCTGGAACTGCTTGGCACGACGCTCGGCACGGTTGCCGCGCGGGCCCTGCTCAACAGCACCAGCGCGCTCCTCGGCAGCCGCCTCGCGAGCCACGCTCTCAACAGCCTCGTCCACGCGAGCCTGAACGCCCTCGCGCACGCGGGTCTTGCCGCCGCGCTTGGGACGGCTCGGGCGCTCGCCGTCGCCACGACGCTCGTCGCGACCGCGGTTGGAACGACCAGCCACGTCGCCGTAATCGTCGCCGTTACTCTTGCCGTCGCGACGCGCCTGCTCAAGCTTCTTCTTGCTCTTGGACTTGCCGCGCTTGGTCTTCTTCTTCACCTTAAAGGCGGCAGGATCGCGCTCGGGATCGACGGCGGGCGGGTTGGGACCCACATGCAGTTCGCCGGCTTCGTAGATGTCGGCCGTCTTGTCCATGAGCTTCTCAATCTCGTAGAACTCGTCGACGTCCTGCTCGGTCACAAACGTAATGGCCCAGCCCAGCTCGCCGGCGCGGCCCGTACGGCCAATGCGGTGGATATAGTCGGTCGGCTCGGCCGGCACGTCGAAGTTCACGACGTAGCGCACGTCGCTAATGTCGATGCCGCGGGCGAGAACATCGGTTGCCACCAGCACGTCGACGGTGCCGTCGCGGAAGGCAGAAAGCGCGCGCTCGCGCTGGGCCTGGCTGCGGTTGCCGTGAATCGCGGCGGCCTTGATGCCTTTGCGCTCAAGGCGACGGCAGCAGCTGTCGGCGCGGTGCTTGGTGCGCATAAAGACGATGGTGCGCTCCGGGCCCTCCTTTTTGAGGAACTCAGGCAGCAGGTTGTTCTTTGCCTCGATGGACACCGGGAACACAAACTGGTCGACGGTGTCGGCGGTCGACGTGGCCGGCGCGATCTCCACGCGGGCCGGGTCGCTCACCAGGTCGGTGATCTCGCCCACGGCCTCCTCGTCGAGGGTCGCCGAGAACAGCAGCGTCTGGCGCTCGGCCGGCGTCTCGCGCACAATGCGGCGGACGGCGGGCAAAAAGCCCATGTCGAGCATGCGATCGGCCTCGTCGAGCACCAGCACCTTGACCTCGTTCAGATGGCAGGCTCCCTGCTCGATCAAGTCGACCAGACGGCCTGGCGTTGCGACCAGGATGTCGCAGCCGTACTTGAGGGCAGCGGTCTGCGGCTTGTAGCTCACGCCACCCACGACGGTCACGGCAACGTGGCCGGTGACGTCGGCGATCTTGCTCGCAACCTCGTCGATCTGCTGGGCAAGCTCGCGCGTGGGAGTGATGACGAGCATCACGGGACCGCGGCCGTTGCCCTCGGGCTTCTTGGCGCCGCGACGACGGTTGCGGCCGCCGCGCTCGCGTACGGGTTTGGGAGGAGCGATGTGCTCCAGGTTGTTCATGGTCGGCAGCAAAAAGGCAGCCGTCTTGCCGGTGCCGGTCTGAGCGGCGGCAAGCAGGTCGCGGCCTTCGAGCACCACAGGAATCGAACCGGCCTGCACGGGCGTCGGCGCCGTGTAGCCCAGGTTCTCGATAGCACGAAGCATCTCGTCGGAAAGGCCCAGCTCGTCAAAGGCGGGCAGGCTCTCGGTAGCGGACTCGACGGCCTGGGCAGCATTGGCCTCATCGGCAGCATCGAAGGCAGCCTGGGTCATGGCCTCGCGGGTCTCGTCCAGAATCTCGGCGTCGGTGACGTCGGATACAGAATTACGCATATGTTGTTGTTCCTTATCTGCACGCGCAATGGGCACGGCATGCGGCCGCGCGGGCGTGCTTGGTAGTGCGCTAATACATACAAAAACGGGTGCGCACAGAGAGGACGTTGCTCAGCACGCTGGCGATCGCTTTGGCAGCCCTATCACGCGCCGTCCAGACGCAGCAGCACTAAACGATGGAGCAGATTCGCCGCGGGTTAGTATACCCGTGCTTCGCATGCCCCCACGTAAACCACAGATGACGAGGCGGACGCGGCGGGCCCGGCTGATTGTCTCAATCTGTAACGGCTGCGAAGCAAAACCGGCCCCAAATGTTACAGAACAAGACAGAGGGGGATTTCCGTCCAGTCCAAACCAAATCTCTCAGTCTTCCTGCAATTTCGAACATGTGGCCTATAATGTTGCTTTGGTTACGCTATATATTGCGCAGCCATTTAATACGTCGCCCACCGGGGGCCATTAATTCCTATCGCCATATTGGCTAGGAAGCAATCAAAGGAGGTATCCGTGGCAGCAGAGACGCCTTGCTCGGTCCTCTATAACGATATTCGCTCGTTCGGCGGTCTTAAACATCTCGAGATTGCCCGAATGCTCATCAATGGAAACTCTTATCTCGGCAGTACCCTGCTCGAGAAATGCTCTTCCAACCGCTCGTATCTCACCCGTTACATCGTCCATCGCGAGCCTGACCAGTGCGCGCCCGCCATCTACAGCGACTTTGCCATCACCACGCTCAATCTTTCCGCGGCAATCTGCAGCAAGCTCGGCAGCGGCGAGTCCGCCTATCAGGCAATCGCCGAGCACTATCGCGGCCCGGCCGCCAACGAAATGATGTCGGCTCTCGCCAGCTACAAGTTGGACAGCCGCCTATATGCAAATGCCCTCAATCGCATCGACAACTTTGACGGCAATGCCGTGCGCGAGAAGAGTATGCTTTACCTTATGCTCTTTGTGGCAACGGGGGCGCTCGCTGACCCCATCCAAGGCGTGGCCACCGTCGAGCGCTTTTGCGACAGCAAGACAGGCGGGCACTTTGGCACCACCGAAACTACCGTCGGACGTGGCTTTATGAGCAGCCTGGAGCAGCCGCGCACTGTCGCCCCCAACCTCGGTCTGCTCAGAACCCATGCCGACAACTGCGCCGACATGCAAATCCATCCCCTCACACGCGATCCGCGCGGCACGGTAATTGGGTCCTTGCCCAAAACCTCGCCCAGCATCACCGATGTAGGCACCGATGCATCGCGCGAGCATCTCCGCATTTGGCTCGAAGGTGGACGCTGGTACGCCCAGGGCCTTGGATCGACCAACGGCACAGTGCTCGAATCGGGCGCGGGCGACGGCGATATTGTGATTGAGCCGCCGCGCGACCAACGCGAACCCGGCAAGATCTATCCCCCGGTGGAAATCGAAAACAGCGACAGGCTCCATCTGGGTCTCTACACGACATTCCTTGTCATTGTGGACTAGCGCGGGCGGTGATCGAAAGACGGTCACCGCCCGTCTTTTGTCTTCTACCTTCTGCGTCGTAAACGACAATACCCAGCGGTATACGTGGGCAGTGCGGCTATCATAGTACTTTACCGATATCCGCACTGCCCACGTATACGCGCGGCAACCCATGCCAGACAAAGGAACGCCATGGATACTACCGGTAGCGCCTATGGCGACAAACTCATCCGTCTCGATACGTTCGATACCGCCGTGGCAGTCGACCCCAGTGCCGAGGACGACGCCAAACGCCGGTTTATGACGCTTATTCTTCAGACGGCATACCGCGACAGCGGCAATATCGGACATGTGCTTCGCGCGACCAACACAAGCGGCGAGGTTTTTGCCGTCAAGCTACTCAAGGACAACGCCATCCTTTCCGGCCAAGCCCCCGACCGCTCCGCCGAGCAATCGGCCGCGCACCTGGCCAACACCGCCGCACTGTTCGAGGAGTACCGTCATCTGTGTACCGTCTCGCACCTGCGCGGATTTCCGCGCGTCTATGGCTACGGATCGTGCGAGGACGACCCGCTTATCCTCATGGAGTGGGTCGAGGGCACCTCGCTCAAACAGGCGCTGCCCTTGCTTCCGCACGACGCCTCGGGCGGGCTGACCACCCAGATGGTCGCCGCCGTCGGAAACGCTGTGCTTCGCGCGCTCTTGATGACCCAAGGCCTTGTGAATCCGGTCGTCCATCGCGACCTGTCGCCTGCCAATATCATGTTCCGCACCACCAGCCGAACGCTCGAGCAGCAGATTGCCGATTGCTCCTTTGACCCCTGTCTCATCGACATGGGCTCCGCGACCATGGCCCTCGGCGACGACACGATCACCCGGCGCGCCGACATCTGGCGCTTTGCCACGCCCGCATACGCCGCGCCCGAAATGCTCACGCAGGATATCGAAGGCATCGCGGCCCTTCGCCGCTCGCCCGCGATCGACGTCTATGCGCTTTCGAGCATTCTGTACCAGCTCTACAGCGGTCGCAAACCGTTCGATGTCGAGTCGACGGGTGCCGCGGCGACCGGCTCGTTCTACCTCATAAAGACCAAGACCAAACCGGCGCCGCTCGAGCCGCGCTGCGAGGGCGACAAAGCGCTTGTCCAGATCATCATGAAAGGCATCTCGGTCGAACAGGGCGATCGCCCTACCGAGCAGCAGATGCTCGAGGTGCTCTCGACATACCTCCCCGCTGCAGAATCTGAGGACCACGAGGGTGCAGGAGACGAGGCCGCAATTGATATCGATTCTGGCACGCACCTTAAGGTCGACGTCGCCGGCGAGCGCGCGAGAGATTTTGGAGCAGGCCCGGCACGACGCCATGACACGCCGTCGCTTTGTCATCGGCGGCGTCGTTGCAGCCGTTGCGGGGCTCGGCGTTATCGGGGCGGCAACCCATGGCTTTGGCATCCCCGACTACCTGGACGGCATCCGCGGTTCGCTTGACGACTACACCTGGG
>CAUDYH010000143.1 GCA_958453575.1 uncultured Collinsella sp. | reverse complement strand
TATGATCGCTAAGTTCGATTCCGCCCTCGTGCCATACGTTATCGAGCAGACGCCGCGCGGCGAGCGCAGCTACGATATCTATTCGCGCCTGCTCAACGACCGCATCATCTTCTTGGGCGAGGAGATCAACTCCGTCAGCGCCAACCTGGTCGTTGCCCAGCTGCTGCATCTTGAGAGCCAGGATGCCGAGAAGGATATCTCGCTCTACATCAATTCGCCCGGTGGCGAGGTTTACTCTGGCCTGGCGATTCTTGACACCATGAACTTCATCAAGCCGCAGGTCTCCACCATCTGCGTCGGTATGGCCGCGTCTATGGCTGCCGTGCTGCTTTCGGCCGGCGCCAAGGGCAAGCGCTTCTGCCTGCCGCACTCCAAGGTCATGATTCACCAGCCCAGCGGCGGTGCCCAGGGTCAGCAGACCGAGATCGAGATCGTGGCCGAGGAGATCAAGAAGACCCGCCGCGAGCTCAACCAGATCCTGTCCGATGCCTCGGGCCAGCCGATCGAGAAGGTCCAGGCCGACACCGAGCGCGACAACTACCTGACCGCTGCCGAGGCTCTCGACTACGGCCTGATCGACCGTATCGTCACCTCGCGCGATCTCGCCGCGAAGGACGCCTAGGATGGCAGGAAACATGCAGGACAACTTTGACGAGAATGGCAACCCCATCCGCTGCTCCTTCTGCGGAAAAGAGCAGGGGCAGGTTCGCCGCCTTGTAAAGGGTCCGACCAACATCTTTATCTGCGACGAGTGCGTTGCCGCCTGCTCCGAGATCCTTGAGGAGTCGCTGGCTTCGGACTTTATGGACGCTGCCCGCAACGGCAAGCTGCCGGGCTTCCTCAACGACCACGGCCAGGCTGCATCCCAGCCCGCCGCGGACCCCGAGACCGAGGGTTTTGAGCTCGAGGACGATCGCCAGGTCATCACGCACGTGCCGACGCCGCACGAGATCTATGACGAGCTTTCGGCCTATGTTATGGGTCAGGAGGACGCCAAGCGCGCCATGTCGGTGGCCGTGTACAACCACTATCGCCGCGTGATTGAGGGCGGCGCTGCGGTGTCTGCCTTTGATGACGACATGGGCTCGCAGTTCGATGACGATATGGACGAGGTAGAGCTCGCCAAGTCCAACATCCTGCTGCTCGGCCCGACCGGTACCGGCAAGACGCTGCTGGCCCAGACGCTCGCGCGCATCCTCGAGGTGCCGTTTGCCATTGCCGATGCCACCGCGCTCACCGAGGCTGGTTACGTGGGCGAGGACGTGGAGAACATCCTGCTCAAGCTTATCAATGCTGCCGATGGCGACATTGAGCGCGCGCAGGTGGGCATCATCTACGTGGACGAGATCGATAAGATTGCCCGCAAGGCAGAGAACCTCTCCATCACCCGTGATGTTTCGGGCGAGGGTGTTCAACAGGCACTGCTTAAGATTCTTGAGGGCACGGTGGCCAGCGTTCCGCCCACCGGCGGCCGCAAGCACCCCCAGCAGGAGCTGCTGCAGATCGATACGACCAACATCCTGTTCATCTGCGGCGGTGCCTTTGTGGGTCTGGACAAGATCATTGCCGATCGCGTGGGCAACAAGGGCGTGGGCTTTAACTCCGAGATCGCCGGCCCCACCTCGGTCGACGAGAACGACCTGCTGCGCCAGGTGCTCCCGCAGGACCTCAACGCTTTTGGCATGATCCCCGAGTTTGTGGGACGTACGCCCGTCGTCACCCAGACGCAGGCGCTCGACGAGGACGACCTGGTGTCGATCCTGACCGAGCCCAAGAACGCCGTGGTGCGTCAGTACCGCAAGATGTTTCAGCTCGAGGATGTCGATCTTGAGTTTGAGGACGCGGCCCTGCACGAGATCGCCCGCATGGCGCTCGCCCGTAAGACCGGCGCCCGCGGCCTGCGCGCCATCTGCGAGGATGTGCTTCAGCAGACGATGTTCGACCTGCCCAGCGAGGAGGGCGTTTCCAAGGTCATCGTGACCGAAGCCTCCGTAAAGGGCGAAGAGCAGCCCCAACGCATCTACGGGTAAACCAGCCAAAAACGTGCTTGCAAATAGCCTCCGACCACCCGCGGTCGGAGGCTATTTTATATATACGCAATAACCCCAACTACCTGTGTTATTCTGTGTGTTTGTTTAAGCCTCAGCGAAGTCATTACAGACTGAAGTAATCGATACCTAAGGGGAGGAATGTAGGCCCGATTTTCGTAGATTCCGCACGAGCCGAAGACCACTTAATGTGGTCTTCGATCGAGCCCAGGACCTGACCGAGCGAAAAACGGGCCTACATTCCTCCCCGACGGGCAAGGGAGAGATATATGGAAGAAATGCCCAAGAACTACGATCCGTCGACCAACGAGCCGGCGATCTTGCAGAAGTGGCTCGACGGCGGCTACTACAAGCGCCGCGAGGGCGTGGGCGATTGCACCGTCACCATTCCGCCTCCCAACGTGACCGGCAAGCTCCACATGGGCCACGCCACCGACGACTCCATCCAGGACGCCATCATCCGTATGGCCCGCATGCGCGGCAAGTCCACGCGCTGGGTGCTGGGCACCGATCACGCCGGTATCGCCACGCAGACCAAGGTCGACAAAAAGCTCAAGAGCGAGGGCATCAGCCGCCTGGAGATCGGTCGCGATAAGTTTGTCGACGCCTGCTGGGACTGGACCCACGAGTACGGCGGCATCATCGTCGAGCAGATCAAGCGCATGGGCTGCTCCGTCGACTTCGACAACGAGCGCTTCACCATGGACGAGGATTACGCCCAGGCTGTGCGTAAGGTCTTCTGCGACTGGTACCATGACGGCCTGATCTACCGTGGCAAGCGCATCGTCAACTGGTGCCCCAACTGCACCACCGCCATCTCGGACGACGAGGCCGAGTATAAGGACGAGAAGGGCCACCTGTGGCACCTGCGCTACCCGCTGACCGAGCCGGTCAACGGCCAGGACTACATCGTCGTCGCCACCACGCGCCCCGAGACCATGCTCGGCGACACGGGCGTCGCCGTCTCCCCGAAGGACCCCGAGAAGGCCGCCTTTGTGGGTAAGACCGTCAAGCTCCCCATCGTCGACCGCGAGATCCCCATCTTTGAGGATTGGCATGTCGACGCCAACTTTGGCTCCGGCTTCGTCAAGGTCACCCCGGCCCACGACCCCAACGACTATGCCATGGGTCAGGCCCACGACCTGCCGCAGATCAATATCTTCGACGAGCACGCGGTGGTCGTCGAGGGCTACGGTGAGTTCACCGGTATGACCCGCGAGGAGTGCCGCGAGGCCGTCATCAAGTGGTTCGAGGAGCACGACCTGCTCGATCACGTCGAGGACCTCGATCACTCCGTCATGCACTGCTACCGTTGCGACTCCGCCCTGGAGCCGTGGCTGTCCGAGCAGTGGTTTGTGGCCGTCGACAAGCTCAAGGGGCCGGCGCTCGACGCCGTCAACTCCGGCAAGGTGACCTTCCACCCCGCGCGCTGGACGCAGACCTACACCACTTGGATGGAGAACCTCAAGGACTGGTGCATCAGCCGCCAGCTGTGGTGGGGCCACCGCATCCCCGTGTTCTACTGCGAGGATTGCGGCTGGGAGGACGCCCTCACCGAGGACACCGACGTGTGCCCCAAGTGTGGCGGCCATCACGTGCATCAGGACGAGAACGTGCTGGACACCTGGTTCAGCTCGCAGCTGTGGACTTTCGCCACGCAGGGCTGGCCGCACAAGCCGGAGCTGCTCGAGGGCCATCACCCCACGACAGCGCTGGTCACCGCGCGCGACATCATCGCGTTGTGGGTCGCCCGCATGGTCATGAGCTCGCTGTACTTCCTGGACGAGGTGCCGTTTAAGGACGTCGTCATCTACCCGACGATTCTTGCCAAGGACGGTAGCCGTATGTCCAAGTCCAAGGGCAACGGCGTTGACCCTATGGACCTCATTGGTATGTACGGTGCCGACGCCATGCGCTACAACCTGCTCACGCTGTGCACCAACAATCAGGACGTCAAGTTCGACGCGAACATCGACAAGAAGACCAAGAAGCTCATCGACAGCCCACGCACCGATCAGGCTAAGTCGTTTGTGACCAAGATCTGGAACGCCAGCCGCTTCCTGCTCATGAATATGGAGGGCTACACGCCCGGCGAGCCCGTCGTTGAGACGCCGGCCGACGCCTGGATGTTCAGCCGCCTGGCCAAGGCCGTCAAGATGGTCACCGAGGGTATTGAGAATTACACCTTTGGCGACATGGCCCGCGGCGTGCAGCAGTTCTTCTGGAACGAGGTTTGCGACTGGTACGTCGAGGTCACCAAGGCCCGTCTGAAGGGCGAGGGCCGTCTGCAGGCGCAGCGCAACCTGATCTTTGTTCTCGACACCTCCATTCGCCTGATGCACCCGCTCATGCCGTTTGTCACCGAGGAGATCTGGGACAACATGCCGGCGAGCGTGCTCGACCTGGACGCCGAGGGCAACGTGGACCGCGCCGAGGCGCTCATGATTGCCAAGTGGCCTGAGCCCGCCGACTATGCCAAGTATGTCGACGAGGACGCCGAGCGCGCGTTTGAGCTGTGCCGTGCCGTCGTTTCCGCCGCCCGCGCCACGCGCTCGCGTTATCGCTTGAGCCCCAAGGCCGAGCTCGACGTGGTCGTGCGCGCCGGTGTCGAGGACATCGAGAAGCTCGAGAGCCTGCGTTCGACCAT
>CAUDYH010000142.1 GCA_958453575.1 uncultured Collinsella sp. | reverse complement strand
CGCCCTTTTTTGTGCCGCTTTAGGCGTTAGCGGCGGCCGCCTTGATTGCCTCGAGGGCGTCTTCGCGGATCTTCTTCTTGTTCACATAGCTGCGAACGATCACAACGTTGCCGTGGAGCTCGGGGGCGAGTTCTTTAACGGTGATGAACAGATCCGGATTTGCGGAAGAAGCACCGTTCAGGTCCATAGACTCAACGTCGGCCTTGATGCCCTCCTCCTCGCAAAGCTCCTCGACTTTGCCAGCGAGCATCAGGCTGGACCCGATGCCGTTTCCGCATACGGTGATGATATGCATGGCAACCTTCCTCTCCTACACGTGACGGTTTTCCGTCTATCCAAAAGCGGCGACGCATCGCCGTGCCATTAAGGCCTAAAAGAATGAACGCATGGTCTCCAAAACCTGCTCGGGCGCATCGCATGCGCTGAGCTTGGCAACGCAGTCCTCGTCCTCGAACATCTGCGAAAGCTCCGCCAAGCAGCCAAGATGAGCCTTGGGGTCGGGTGCGCAAATACCCACGAGCACGTGAACCGGATCGAAATCCTCGTGTCCAAACGCAATGGCAGGGTCAAGCGTGACGATACAGATCCCCGCTTCACTCACATTGCCATCTGCCTGAGCGTGGGGCATGGCGATGCCCTCTTCCAAGACCATATAGGGGCCGAATTTGTGAACCGATGAAATCATGGCGTCAACATAGCTCTGGTCGCATTTGCCAGCGTCTACGAGCAACTTACCGCATGCCCTGATCGCTTCCTCCCAGTCGGAGGCCTCGACGTGGCAGGCAACAAGCTCGGGCTTAAGAAGATCGGTCAGCATGCTCGTCCCCTACTCCTCGGGCAGGATATGAAAACCAAGCGCCTGAATGTCGCGGGCAAAGCCCTTGACCGTATCAAGCGAGTACTCAAGCAAATCTTTCCCGAAATTCTTGCGCTTGGCAAGAAGGGCATTGGGGACCGTAATGATCTGGCATCCAACGGACTCCGCCTGGAAGATATTGAGGACCTCGCGCGTAGACGCCCAGAGAACCTCGGCAGCAGGCTTAACGGCAGCCTTCTTTACGGACTCCGCCATGAGGGGCAGCGGGTCGACGCCGGTATCGGCAATGCGACCGGCAAAGATGGACAGAATAGAGGGGGTCTCAGCAGAGACGGCATCGACAAACTCGTCGACCTGCTCGGGCGTGAAGATAGTGGTGACATTCACCTTGATGCCGTCGGCAGAAAGGCGCTTGACCAGCGCGGCAGTGGACTCACCCTTGGTGTTGAGCGCCGGGATCTTAACGTAGACGTTGTCTGCCCAGGTTGCGATCTCGCGAGCCTCGGCTTCCATACCCGCCTCGTCGTCGGCGAATACCTCAAAAGAGACCGACACATCAGTAATGTGCTCAAGAACCGTCTTGGCAAAAGCGCGGTAGTCGGTCACGCCGCCGGCCTTCATAAGGGAAGGATTGGTCGTGAAGCCCTGAACGTTGCCATTGTCATGCATGTCAAGCATACCCTCGAGGTTAGCGCCGTCGGCAAACACCTTGATCGCCATGTTCGGTCCTTTCTCATCTAACACTATTGCTATCGAAAGCCTTCTTCTTTGTTTCAAAAGCTTTTCGGTTTTCTTTTATAAACCATTTCAAAAGCTATCGAAAGCTCAATTGTCAACTTTCCGTGAACGGTCGAATATCGGGCGTGAACGTACTTCTTTTGGGCGGCACCTTCAGAATGAGACTCTTTATAGCCCGTTTACGTGCGAACTATCTGCTACGCATGCATTTGTGACATGCCATTCCGTTCTTTTGATTCATTCGAATTTGCCTTGTTCTTTTCATATCGATACGTTATATTTCGATTACGAAAGGCACATCTTTTACCTTTTGTTCAAAAGGAGCGGCATATGGCATCTACTTCAGACCTTTCACCGGCCGAGCGTCAGCGATTTATCATGAATTGGCTGGCCGAAAAGCCAAATATCTCGGTATCCGACATCGTTCGCCGTTTTTCGGTTTCGGAAGTCACCGCACGACACGACCTCATCTCGCTGGAATCCGAAGGCAAGCTGCGTCGCGTACGCGGCGGAGCGGTATCGCTTTCTCGCTCCAACGCAATCTCGTATCCCGAGGAGCGCATCAATGTCCAAGTCGAGGCCAAGGAAGCCATCGCCGCAACCGCAGCAACTCTTGTTGATGATGGCGATGTTCTGGTAATTGATATCGGCACCACAGGCTTTTACTTCGCTAAGGCCCTCATGGACAAGCGTGAGATCACCATTATCACCGGCGATCTTGCAATCGCGAACTACGCCAGCTTCAATCTCCCCAATGCTTCGGTAGTGCTGCTGGGCGGCTCCGTGCGCAAGGGCCACCTCTATCTCGCGGGCGCACTAACGCTCGACTGCATGAGCAAACTACATGCCGACAAGGCGTTTGTCAGTGCCGACGGATTCCACCCCGACCACGGTTTTACCGTCGAGCACGACTTCTCGGCCATGATCAAGCATATGTACCTTACCAACTCAAACCAGGGCTACATGATGGTTGACCAGGGAAAATTCAACAAGACCAGTTTTTATCAGTCCGCGCAGATCGATGACCTCGACGGCATCATCGTTGATGGAGACGACGAGGGCATCATGACGGCGGCGATCGAGAGCAGTCGCAGTCATCCCAAGCTCTATATTGCAAAATAGCTCAAATGGCCGGGTCGCCCCCACTGCGGGCGACCCGGCCATTTATTAAATCAACCCAAAATGCTGCATCGCTGTGACGGTACCGTCGTGTGCGACATCGTCGGTCACGTAGTCGGCGAGCGCCTTGACCTCGGGCATGGCGTTGCCCATGGCCACGGCCGTCTCGACGGCGGCGAGCATGCCCAGGTCGTTGCCGGAATCGCCAAAGCCAAAGGTGCGCGCATTGCCAGTGCGGCCCAGATACTCCAGCGCTCGCGCCACGCCCAAGCCCTTGTCGATGCCTTTGGGGCTCAGCTCGCGATTCTGGCCACCGGTGTTGCACAGCTCAAACTCGCGATCGATAAAGCCATCATCGTTGGCTACGCGAGCCAGGTCGCACGCGTTAATGCACACCTTGCCTACGCGCAAGCGGCCATCGACGCGCATCTGATCAACGCCGTGCACCACGCCGGCGCCTAGCAGAAATGACTGTTCGACACCAACTGGCTCAAGTGAATAGGTGGCACCGTTCGTCTCGAACAACGCCTCGCCGCCCGCCACAGTAATACGACGCGCGAGCTCCGCGATAACGTCCTCGTCAAAGCAGTCCTCATGCACCACGCGGCCCTCGACCTCGAGCGTCGCCCCCGCCATGGCAACGATACCCGCCGGGTTCAGTGCACGCAGGCCATCGGCAATCAGCCACAAGGGGCGACCCGTGCAGATAAATGCCCGGTGACCCGCATTGCGCAGTCGACCAAATGCATCGACAACAGCCTTCGACGGATGGACTGCATTGAAGTCCTTATCGGTCATATCGTCGGGATCGAACGACGTCAGCGTGCCGTCCACGTCAAAAAAGAGCACGGCGGAATCGGGGCACGCATCAATCATATGAGTTCCTTTCGAGGATAAGGGCAAACGAAGCATCCATCATATAATGGAGCGACGCAACCAGAGAGGTCACCCATGGAATTTTATGCAAGCTGCCCCGAGGGCTTTGAATCCGCACTCGCCGACGAGCTCAAGCGGCTCGGGCTTTCGCATGTCCGCCGCCTGAAGGGCCGCGCTACGTTTGAGGGCGAGCTCGAAGAAGGCTACCGCGCCTGCCTGTGGTCGCGCCTGGCCAGCCGCGTGTTTGTGGTGCTTGGGCGCTTTGAGGCGCAGGATGCCGATGAGTTGTACGACGGCGTTTACGACATCGCCTGGGAGAGCATCGTCCGCCCCGGCGCCACCATCGCCATTACCGCCCGCGGCGTGACCGAGCAGCTGCGCAACACGCGCTTCTCGGCCCTGCGCGCCAAGGACGCGCTATGCGACCGTCTGGCCGAGACCACGGGCCGTCGCGCCGATGTCGATGCCGCCGACCCCGATGTTCACCTGCTGCTTTCGCTGCGTCAGCGCCGCACGAGCATCAGCCTGGACCTTTCGGGCGACCCGCTGTTCAAGCGCCTGCCGCCCGCCGCGACCCGCGCCGGCGAGGGCGCGCACGTGCTACGCCCCGACTACGCCGCCCTGGTGTTGGCGCAGGTCGGCTGGACCGCACTGTGCGAGCGCGAGCTGACGGCCGATGATTACGAGAACGAGGCTCTACCCACACTGGTCGACGCCTCGTGCGCCGGCGGCGGCCTGCTGCTGGAGGCAGTGAATATCCTAACCGACCGCGCCCCGGGCGCCGCACGCGAGCGCTGGGGCTTTGAGGGCTGGCAGCTGCACGACGCCGCCCTGTGGGAGCAGCTGCTTGCCGAGGCGCGCGAGCGCGAGGCGGCAGCGCGCGAGCGCCAGGCGCGCATCGTTGCCGTGGATGTTGACCCCGCCGCCCGCAAGACCGCTGAGCGCATGGTTAAATGTGCCGGCTACAAGCGCTTTGTCGATTTTTGCGCCGCCAAGTCCGCCACCGTACTGGACCACGCGGGCGCCGTCGCCGGTGCTGCCGTGGTCGCGGATACGACCGAGACGCCGCTTTCGCTCATGCATGACGCCATGACGCTGGTCGGCGAGCTGCGCCGCGCGCCCGAGTTTGCCGCGGCGCCGGTCGCCGCACTCACCCGCGACGGCTTGCTGGCCCGCGCGCTCCACGCC
>CAUDYH010000141.1 GCA_958453575.1 uncultured Collinsella sp. | reverse complement strand
CGGCGTATGGGCGCCCGATCGCGACGTGGCTCGACTGACGTACTTTGGCCTGCGTGCACTGCAGCACCGTGGCCAGGAATCGGCGGGAATCGCCGTGGGTGACGGCGGCACGGTTATGGTCCGCAAGGATCTGGGCCTGCTCGACCGCGTGTTCTCCAATGCCGACCTGTCGACGCTCTCCGGCCAGCTGGCCGTGGGTCATGTGCGCTACGGCACCGCCGGCGCCAAGAGCTGGGAGGCCTCTCAGCCGCACCTCTCTACCATCAACAGCGTCATTATCGCGCTTGCTCACAACGGCACCCTCGTCAACACCGACGAGCTGCGCCGCCAGCTGATCGAGCTGGGCGTGCCATTCCTCTCCAATTCGGATTCCGAGGTCGCGACCAAACTCATCGGCTACTTTACCCAGCGTACGGGCCATCTGCGCGAGGGCATTCGCAAGACCATGGAGCTCGTGCGCGGCGGCTACGCCATGACGCTCATCAACGAGCAAGCGCTCTACGCATTCCGCGATCCACACGGCATTCGCCCGCTCGTGCTGGGCAAGCTGGTGGACGAGGGTCTGGACCAGGCCGATGCCGCAGCCGTTTCGCAGCTGCCGTCGCAGGACGGCGCCACGACGGTCGACTCCGCCGTCCGTGTCACGCGCGCCGGCGGCTGGGTCGTTGCTTCCGAGACCTGCGCACTCGACATCGTGGGTGCCGAGTACGTCCGTGACGTCCGTCCCGGCGAGATCTTGCGCATCAGCGCCGAGGGTCTGGTATCCGAGCAGGGCGTGCCTGCAGCCGAAGAGCCCGCCAACTGCATCTTTGAGCAGGTCTACTTTGCCCGCCCCGACTCCATCATGAACGGCAAGAGCGTCTATGCCTGCCGTTACGACATGGGTCGCCAGCTGGCACACGAGGAGCCCGTCGAGGCCGACCTGGTCATCGGCGTGCCCGACTCCGGCCTGCCGCCCGCGGAGGGGTATTCGCACGAGAGCGGTATTCCCTTTGGCGAGGGCCTTATCAAGAACCGCTACGTGGGCCGTACGTTTATCGAGCCTACGCAGGAGTTGCGCGCCATGGGCGTGCGTATGAAACTCAACCCGCTGCGCGACAATATCGAGGGCAAGCGCCTGGTCGTCATCGACGACTCCATCGTGCGCGGCACCACCATGGTGCAGCTCGTCAAGATGCTGCGCAACGCCGGCGCCAAGGAGATTCACATCCGCATCAACTCGCCCGAGGTCATTTGGCCGTGCTTCTACGGTATCGATACCGACGTGCAGTCGCAGCTTATCAGCGCCAACAAGACGGTCGACGAGATTTGCGAGTATATCGGCGCCGATTCGCTGGCCTTCCTTTCGGTCGAGGGCCTGCTTAAGGTCATGCCCAAGGGCGGCTACTGCGACGCGTGCTTTACCGGCCGCTATCCCGTGGCGATTCCCGAGAGCTTTGGCCGCGACAAGTTTATGGAGGGCTTTAAGCCCCGCAACCTGGACAAGCCGCTGTACTTTGACGACGACGCCGTGGTCGAGAAATACGACGACCGCAGCTGGGAAGAGGAGCACGGCGAGGCCTAAAACCTGCCATATGGGGACAGGTTTATTTTGGTAGGTTTTACCTGCTGTTTTGTTGATATGACGGCGCGTGCTGTTATGGCGCGCGCCGAAATGAACGCAACTATGAGCACCGTTTGGCGCCCGTGCGGCGCCACGGTAGTGGGAGAGGAAGGCTCAGATGAGCGACAGCAAGCATGTGACGTACGAGGACGCCGGCGTCGATACCGCCGAGGGCGGCCGCGCCGTCGACGCGATTAAGCAGATGGTCAAGGATACCAATCGCCCCGAGGTTATCGGCGGCATCGGTGGCTTTGGTGGCCTGTTCTCGGCCGCCGCGCTTAAGGATATGGAAGACCCGATCCTGATCAGCGGTACCGACGGCGTGGGCACCAAGCTCGTGCTCGCCCAGATCATGGACCGTCACGAGACGGTGGGCCAGGACCTGGTCGCTATGTGCGTCAACGATATTCTGGCTTCGGGCGCCGAGCCGCTGTTCTTCCTGGACTACGTTGCCATCGGTCACATCGAGGCCGAGCACATGGCAAAGATCATCAAGGGCGTGGCCGACGGCTGCAAGCTCGCGGGCTGCGCGCTCGTGGGCGGCGAGATGGCCGAGCACCCGGGCGTTATGGCTCCGGCCGACTACGACCTCGCCGGCTTTACCGTGGGCGTCGTCGATCGTCCCAAGATGCTCGACCCCGCGAACGTTCGCCCGGGCGATGTGATCCTGGGCCTGCCTTCCACCGGCGTGCACTCCAACGGCTACTCGCTCGTGCGCAAGGTCATCGGCGTCGACGGCATCAAGCCGGGCACGCCCGAGGCCGCCGCTAAGGCCGAGGAGCTGAGCCGTCCGCTCGAGGAGCTCGGCGGCGCTTCGCTGGCTGACGCCCTGCTGGCTCCCACGCGCATTTATGTGAAGCCGATTCTTGAGCTGCTGCGCGGCGGCGCCAACGTGCATGCTATCGCCCACATCACCGGCGGCGGTATTACCGAGAACCTCAACCGCGCGCTCGCCGACGACGTTGACGCCGTGGTCACCCGCAACGGCGCCGAGATGGGTTGGGACGTTCCGCCCGTTATTACTTACGTGTCGCGTCAGGCCGAGCTCGCGCCCAACGAGGCATGCAAGACCTTCAACATGGGCGTCGGCCTGTGCCTGATCGTCGCCCCCGAGGACGAGGCCGCCGTGACCGAGGCACTGGTCGCGCTGGGCGAGAAGCCGTTCCGCGTGGGCGAGTGCGTCGAGGGTTCCGGTAAGGTCGTGTACTCCGATGAGCGCTAACGAGCAGATGGCTGCTGCCGAGGGCCTGGGCTTTGTGCCCTACACCCGTCCGACCGGCACCGATACGGCCGAGCCGCTTAAGATTGGCGTGCTTATCAGCGGCTCGGGTACCAACCTGCAGGCGCTGATCGACCTAATCGCCGCCGGCAAGCTCAACGCCTCGATTGAGCTCGTGGTGTCGAGCCGTCCTTCGGCCAAGGGCCTACAGCGCGCCGAGCGTGCGGGCATCCAGACGCTCACGCTGTCCAAGGATGTCTATGCCGACCCCATCGCGGCTGACGAGATCATCGCGCATGAGCTGCTCGAACGTGGCTGCGAGTACGTGGTGATGGCCGGCTATATGCGCATGGTGCACACGCCGCTGCTGGCGGCGTTCCCCAATCGCGTGGTCAACCTGCATCCGGCGCTGCTGCCGAGCTTTACCGGTGCCCATGCGATTGACGATGCGTTTGCGCGTGGCGTCAAGGTGACCGGCGTGACCGTGCACTTTGCCAACGAGATTTACGACAACGGCCCCATCATCGCCCAGCGTGCGCTGGCTGTCGAGGAAGGCTGGGACGTCGACACGCTCGAGGAGCATATCCACGCGATTGAGCACGTGCTGTATCCCGAGGTCGTGCAGATGCTCGCCGACGGCCGCGTCCACGTGCTGGAGAGCGGCAAGGTCGCAATTGATGCGCCCCGCGGCTAGCGGCGCACAGTACAATTTAGTTGAGTGGTCAGGGTGGTCATTGGCGCCAAGGCGCGCGTGGCCACCTTTTGTTTTGGGTGGTCATCGGGGACGTTCCTGAATGACTAGGTGAGAGAGGTGAGCGCATGGCGGATAACGAAGCGCTGTTTACGCCTGAGCTGGTGTTTTTTGATTGGGAGTGTGCGACGCCGGGTGAGGTGTTTGCGCAACTCGAGAGTGAGCTTGCTCCGCGCGGCTACATTGCCGACGGTTGGCTCGACGCCGTTCGCACGCGCGAGGATGCCTATCCCACGGGTCTTGCCATGCCGGCGGTAAACACTGCCATTCCGCATACCGATCCGGGGTTTGTGGCCAAGCCCTATATCGCGGTGGTGGAGCCCGCCGCGCCCGTGATATTTAACGCTATGGCTGGCATGGGCGCTCCGGTGCCGGCGCAGATCGTCATCAACCTGGGCATTGCCGAGCCGGGCGGCCAGGTCGAGGCCCTGCAGGCGCTCATGAATATCTTTATGGACGCCGATGCCGCAGCCGACGTGCTCGGCCAGACCACGCCCCAGGGCATGGTCGACGCCATCCGCCGTCACTTCTAAGGTGGGGCTAAACCGGCACCTAGGGACGTTCCTTATGTGCCGGCACTTGGGGACTGTCTCTAACTGTCGGCAGAAAAGGAACGTCCCTAACTGCCGGCTGCCAGAGCTGTCCCCTTTGCACCAAAATGGTGCAGATTAACCTGTCCCCAATGCACCAAGCGTGCCGCGGGGGCTGCGTTGTGACACAATGGCGTTTGTTCGATTCGTTATGCGAAAGGCCAACTATGGCAAATAAGAAAAAGAACCCCGCACCCGAGCCGACGCCCGAGCAGCAGGCTCGCGCCGCCTCCAGCTCTCGCAAGAAGCAGCGCAAGACCCGCGTGTCCAAGACCGTCAAGATCGTTCTGGTGGTCATCGGCGTGCTGGCAATGCTACTTTCCGTCTCGGCCATGGCGTGCTCCGGCCTGATGTCGCAGGCCGAGGACACCTCGGGCTACAAGCTTACCGGCGGTGTAGCTGCCACTATCAACGGCACTAACCTCACCGAGGACACCGTGACCAAGCAGATCATGAGCATGCGCACGTCCTACGGCTACACCAAGGACAAGGACTGGGCACAGTATCTGGTCGACAACGACCTCACGCCCAAGAAGTACCGCAAGCAACTCATCGACTCCTACACGCAGCAGATT
>CAUDYH010000140.1 GCA_958453575.1 uncultured Collinsella sp. | reverse complement strand
TGGTCGGTCACTCCGGCTCGGGTAAGACCACGCTGCTGTCGACGCTCAACCGCGACGTCAAGCCGACGAGCGGCCGCATCCTGGTTGCCGGTCAGGATCTCATGAAGATCAAGAACCGCAAGGTTCCGTTCCTGCGCCGCCAGATTGGCGCCGTGTTCCAGGACTTTAAGCTTCTGCCGCAAAAGACCGCCTACGAAAACGTGGCGTTTGCCCTGCAGTGCATCGGCAAGCCCAAGGGCGTCATTCGCAGCCAGGTGCCCGAGGTGCTGCGTCTGGTCGGTCTGGCCGATCAGATGGACTCGCTGCCCGACCAGCTTTCCGGTGGCGAGCAGCAGCGCGTTGCCGTCGCCCGCGCTATGGTCAACCGTCCGCCGCTGCTGATTTGCGACGAGCCCACGGGTAACCTCGACCCGGCGATCTCGCTGGGCATCATGAAGCTGCTCGAGCGTATTAACCGTACCGGCACCACCGTGATCGTCGCCACGCACGACCGCGAGATGGTCGATAGCATGCACCGTCGCGTGATCGCCCTCGAGGGCGGCCACGTTATCCGCGACCAGGAGAGGGGAGGTTACGGCAACTATGGCACCAACTAACGTGGGCTACTCCTTCAAAGAGGCAATCAGCCACTTCTTCCGTAACTGGACTACCTCGCTCGGCGCCGTCATCACGATCTTCCTTTCGCTGTTTATCATCGGCCTGTTCATCATGGGCTCCGCGATGCTGAACTCCGTGATCGGTACCGTCGAGGATCAGGTTGTCATCAACGCGTTCATTAGTGATGACGCCGATCAGGCCGATGTTCAGGCTTTTGAGGCCGAGCTTAAGACGTGGAATAACGTCAAGTCCGTGACCTATAAGGACAAGGACGACGCACTGGCCGAGTACACGAGCAAGATGTCGGGCAACGCCGACGCCACCATGAGCGCGCTCGATGGCCAGAACCCGCTGCCGGCTTCGTTTGCAATTGAGATGGACGATCCGTCCAAGGTCGAGAGCACGGCAGAGAAGCTCAAGAAGGATGCCGATTTCCAGAAGATCGCGGATGACGGCGACGTCAACGCGAGCGTGCTGTACGGCCAGGAGGAAGTGAGCCGCCTGTTCCAGGTGACCAACTACATCCGCATCGCCGCCGTGGTGCTCGTTGGCCTTCTGACCTTTATCGCTTTCATTTTCATCAACAACACGATTCGCCTATCCATCACGGCGCGTCGTCGTGAGATTGCGATTATGCGTCTGGTCGGCGCCAGCAACGGCTTCATTCGCGGCCCGTTTATCACCGAGGGCGTACTGCAGGCCATTTTGGGCTCGCTGCTTTCCATCGGCGTTCTGGAGCTGCTGCGCAATCTGATGATTCCGCGTCTGCAGGAGAGCATCGGCTGGATGTCGTTTGCCCTGCCGATGCAGTACTACCTGGTGACCTATGCTGCGCTGATTCTGGTCGGCGTGATTATCGGTCTCTTTGGTTCTGCCATCGCCATGCGTCGCTACCTGCGCGTGTAGGCATGCCTGGAATTCATCCCTTCCAACGGGTCGTCTCTTATGGGGCGGCCCGTTTTTTGATTCCTAGGGGACGGCAGGAAAGCGAATCATTTGGGTAGACTCTTTGGAGTTCGCAATCGATAGTTAGGAGGCGCCATGGGGCGCAATAACAAGCATAAGCGTGGAGCTCGCAATAAGCGCGGGCCGGTGCGCAGCGAACGCCGTCCGAGCCTGACCGGGCGCGTGCAGCTCCATGAGCATAGCGCCTACGTTGTAACCGAAAACGGCGACTACAAGGTCATGGGCCGCGGTAAGCGCGAGATCATGGACGGCGATACCGTTGCCGTGAGCATTAAGAACAGCCCGCATGGCGAGCGTCGCGCCGTGATCGAGGGCGTGGTTGAGCGCGCAGCTATAAGCGTGGTGGGCACGTACCAGACCGCCGGTCCGCTCGGTGTGATCGAGCCGCTCGATTCGCGCCTGAAGGCAGACTTCTTCATTCTGCCCGAGGATACCTCGGCGGATCGCCTGGGCGTCCGCCCGGGCGATGTCGTTGTCGCGCGCATTTTGACCTACCCGACGCGCCTGGAATCGGGCACCGTGACGATCGAGCGCCGCATTGGCGGAGATGACGCGCCCGATTTGGGCGTTCAATATGTGATGGCGCGCTACGGCTATACCGATAGCTATCCCGAGGCCGCGCTGGACGAGGCCGAGGGGCTTTCGCTCGATGTGTCCGCGGCGCTTAAGGATCCGCTCCGCCGCGATCTGCGCGACCGCTTTGTCATCACGATCGACCCGGTCGACGCGCGCGACTTTGACGATGCCATTTCGCTGGAGCGCACGCCCGAGGGCGGCTATAAGCTGGGTGTGCATATCGCCGACGTTTCACACTATGTGGCTTGGGACGGGCATATCGATCTTGAGGCTCGCCATCGCACGACATCGGTGTATCTGGCCGATCGCGTGCTTCCCATGCTGCCCGAACGCCTGTCCTGTGACCTGTGCTCGCTTCGCCCTGACGAGGACCGTCTTGCGTTTACCGTCGATATCGAGCTCGATGCGCAGGGTCGCGTGCGGCATTACGATCCGTACCCCAGCGTGATTCGCTCGCGTGTGCGTATGGACTATGACGGCGCCGAGGCGCTGCTGGTACGTGCCGGCGCGGTGAAGTATTCGGTGCTGGAAGGTGCGGCCGAGGATGTTGCGGCTGCCGAGGCCTCGCGCGAGGAAGCGCTTGAGCGCGGTCTTGCGTGCGAGGAGGCCGCCTGCGGCTACAACGTCGACCTCGGCGATTTCCTTGTCGCCGCCAACGAACTCGCCGAACTTCGCCGTCGTATTCGTCGCGCCCGCGGCTCAGTCGATTTTGACACGGCCGAGATTCGCGCTCTATTGGATGAGGACGGAGTACCCGTGCAGATTGTGGCGCGTGAGCGTTCGTGTGCCACGTCGCTTATCGAGGAAGCCATGCTGCTCGCCAACGAGTGCGTCGCAGAGTGGCTGGCGGACCGTGATATCGAGGCCTGCTATCGCGTGCATGAGGATCCGAGCCCCGATAGCCTGCACGGTGCCGCCGTTGCGCTGGCGCAGCTAGGCATCATCGACGATCGCCGTGCTGCCGGTATTGCCCTGGGGAGCCCCGATGAGCTGCAGGCTGCAGTTGATGCTGCCGCCGGTACGGCAAACGCACCGCTCGTCAACACGCTGCTTCTGCGCAGCATGCAGCGCGCGCTGTACAAGCCGCGCAACGAGGGCCACTTTGCGCTCGCCGCGCCGTGCTACTGCCACTTTACGAGTCCCATCCGTCGCTACCCCGATCTGGTGGTGCACCGCGTACTCAAGCTGCAGTTGGCCTATGAGCAGCTCGGCGGCAAGGACGCCTTGGTCCGTACGTCGCGGCTGATCGGCAAGGGGCGCGAGTCGCTGCCGCGCATTCTGCCGCAGATCTGCCGCGCATGCAGCGATGCCGAGCGCGCGGCAGATGCCGCCAGCCATGCGACGCAAAAGATCAAGATTGCCCAGTACTATGAGGACCGTCTGGGCGAGCGCTATGCCGGAACCGTCTCGTGGGTTAGCAGCATGGGCCTCTTTGTGCGCTTGGATCTAACGCAGGTCGAAGGCTTGGTTTCGATCAAGAGCCTGGGCAACGAGTGGTTCGAGTTCGACGAGGACGCGCTTACGCTGACGGGCGCCGACACGGGGACTCGTTACGAGCTGGGGCAGCGCGTGATTGTCGAGGTCTCGCGCGTCAATACCACGCGTGGGCACTTGGACTTTAAGCTTATCCATTAGCCAAATCCCGACTCATGGTGGGGGAGCGGAGGGCGGCCTTTCGGGACCGCCCTTCGCATTTGAATCGTGGCTACCTTGCCGTCTGCTCGGCCGCCCGCTTACCTGCTATTTGAGAGGTAAAACCTACCAAAATAAACCTGTCCCTTTTTTGGCAGGTTTACAAGAAAGCGGGGATGAGATGGCGACGGTGTACGGTTATGCGCGGGTGAGTTCGCGCGATCAGAATCTGAATCGACAACTGGATGCGCTGGGCGCCTATGGCGTGGGCTCGGCGAATATTTATGCCGACCATGCGAGCGGCAAGGACTTCGATCGGCCGCGTTATCGCGAGCTGCTGCACGTCCTGGGAGACGGGGACGTGCTGGTGGTGCTTTCTATCGACCGACTTGGCCGTAATTACTCCGAGATTCTTGAGGAATGGCGACGCATTACCAAGGAGCTCGGGGTTGCCATTGTGGTGTTGGACATGCCATTGCTTGACACACGCGCTAGGGCCAGCGGCGCGCCGGATGTGACCAACGCCCTGATTGCCGATATTGTGCTGCAACTGCTGAGCTACGTGGCGCAGGTGGAGCGCGAGAATATCCATCGGCGCCAGGCGGAGGGAATTGCAGCGGCGCGGGCGCGAGGGGTCCGTTTCGGTCGACCTCGCAAGCCGTGCCCTCCTCAGTTTGAGCTGGTGCGCGATAGCTATGAGGCGGGCGATATTACCCGCAGCCAGGCAGCAAAGTGCTTGGGCGTGTGCGTGGGGACGTTCGATCGCTGGATGCGCGAGGCGGGGTAGGGGTTTGCGTCGCTTTGTCGCTTCCTGTTGCGATTCACATTTTGATACGGTGACGATGTCATTTGGGGCTACACTCGCTGATATTCAAAAAAGGAGGTTGGCCCTTGGCGCGCATAAAACAAATAATCGGATGGACCGCGATCATTCTGTTCGCTGCAACGCTGGCGGGTATCTGGGTGCTG
>CAUDYH010000139.1 GCA_958453575.1 uncultured Collinsella sp. | reverse complement strand
CCGCCGAAGTTGAAAGGCAGATTGCCGCCCTGGCGGGCTTGCAGCGTCAAGTGGTTACGGCGTTTGGTAAAACGCCGTAACTAAAACCCGTGGCGCTCCAGGAACCTAAAGGCCAGGCGGATCCAGGGACGGACGGAAACCTGCTTGTCCTCGTTGTCAACCGCGGTATTGGCGTTGCCGAGCGAAAGGCCGTGGCCACCCTGGTCAAAGACGTGCATCTCGCATGCAACACCCTCCTCGGCCATGCGCTGCGCAAACGGGTAGACCTGCGCGACCGGCGCCGTCTTGTCGTCCGAAACGCCCCATACAAAGGTCGGGGGCATCTGGCGCGAAACGTGCGTGGTAGGGCAAATGTCGGCCAGGTGCTCATCGGTCGCCTCGCCGCCCGTCACCATCGACAGATAGTCGTTGAGCAAATCGCGCCCCGTCTTGCCGCCCGTCTTGGGCACGCGCAGGTCGATGCGCGGGTCGCGCGTCTGCATATCGCGCACATAGGCAAGGTCGAGCAACGGATAGCCCAACACCACGGCGTCGGGACGAATATCCTCCGGACGAGCCCCGGCAAGGCCCGCGAAGGGTCCGGTCTTCCACTGCGTTGCCAACGAAGCGCAAATCATGCCGCCCGCCGAGAAACCCACGATGCACACGCGCTTGGGATCGACATGCCACTCGTCGGCGTTGGCGCGCACGGTAGCGACCATCTTGGCGAGGTCCGCCTGCGGGTGCGGAAAGCTCACGTCGCCCGTGGCGCTCGTCACATAGTTGAGCACAAAGGCCTGGTAGCCGCGGTCCAAAAATGCAAACGCCACCGGGTCCTGCTCGTGCGGAGCGATATGCGTAAACCCACCTCCGCCGCAGATGATCACCGCAGGGCGGCGGCCATTGGGCTTGTCGGGCAGCGGCTCGGCACCCAGATACGTAAACGTCGCCGGATAATCCTCGGTCGGCTCCTCGCCCCACAGCGCATGGTTCTCAATAATCATAGGTGCTCCCTCCGTGCGATTCGTGCGCACTCGTTTTTCGCACCCTAGCGTACCCCACTTGAGCCCGCGGCGCAGAAACACCCCCGCAATAAGTTGACCATCAACTGATATATCACATAATCCCAGCTCAGGACCATCGTTAAGCAGCGTAAAATAGGAGCGCTGACCGTGCTGGGAAACACGTACGAAACGTTTCCGGCAAACCACACGCGTGCAACATGCGCGCCTGATACGTTGGAGGCATCTATGGGTCTGCTCGATTCGCTCAAGTCCACGTTCACTTCGTCGGGCGAGGCGTCCGTTCCGCCCGCAGCAAGCTTCGCCACCCGCGAAGGCGTCATCTACGCTCCCGTCAACGGCGTGCTCGTCAATCTGAGTGAGGTTCCCGACGAGACCATCGCCTCGGGCATGCTCGGCCAGGGCTATGGCATCGAGCCCATTACCGGCACCATTTACGCCCCCGCCAACGGCCGTATCGGCGCCACCACCGTCACCAACCACTCCATCGGCATGATTACCGAGGACGGTCTGCGCGTGTTCATCCATGTTGGCCTGGGCACCGTGGAAATGAACGGCAAGGGTTTTGCCCGCTTTGTCGAGATGGGCGATGTGGTCAAGGCGGGCCAGCCGCTCATCAGCTTCGACCGCGACGCTATCAAGGCTGCCGGCCACGAGGACATCGTGACCGTCATCGTCTCTGAGCTCGACCGCCTCAAGAGCATCGACCATGTCGGCGAGTCTGGAACGCTTATCGGCGGCAACCCGCTCGTCAAGCTTGGCGATCCGCTGCTGGTTGCCAAGACCAAGTAGCAGACTGCCGTCACATAACGGGTCAACCACCCGTGCATCTTTGCCGCATCTGTGTTGTTGTTTTTGCCTATGTAGAGGTTCTGAAACGTTTCTATATAGGCAGCTGAGCATCAACGCAGGTGCGGCTTTTGCGTAGCGAGGCATCGCCCCGCGGCATGTTGTTCAACCGCATGAACCCCCTTCCTTTGTCCGCGCAGAGCGCTAGACTGCTAGGTCGACATTGGAGGAAGATCGATGCAAAACACACCCACGGGCGCCGCACACGCCGCGCCTCAACGCAACCAACGCATCGTCGCGCTCGACGGGCTCCGCGCCCTCGCCATCGCCGGCGTCGTCCTATATCACCTTCGCCCCAGCCGCCTGACCGGCGGTTTTTTGGGCGTTACACTCTTCTTTACGCTGAGTGGCTATCTCGCCACCAAAAGCATTATGCGGGCCACGGCACGCGACGGATTCTCGTACCCGCGCTATATCTGCCGCCGCATTGCGCGCATGATGCCGCCGATCGTCGTGACCATCGCGCTTACCGCCGTCGCCACCTACATCGCGGCCCCGAGCCTACTCCCCAAGGTGCAGCAGGACGCCCTGCCATCGGCGCTCTTTTTGAGCAACTGGTTCTACATCTTCCGCAACGTCTCGTATTTCGCCGCTGCGGGACTCCCCTCGCCGCTCACGCACCTGTGGTTCTGCGCTGTCACCATGCAGTTCTATCTGGTATGGCCGGTCATCCTTATGGCGCTGTGCAACAAAACCAGGTCGCGCAACACTGCCATCGGCATCACGGTCGCATTCGCGCTTGTATCGACGGCAGCCATGGTCCTCATGTTTAATCCCACCGCCGACACATCGCGCGTCTACTACGGAACCGACGCCCGTGCCGCCGAGCTTCTATGCGGAGCCTTAGCCGCCATCGCCGCGCCGCGTCTGCGCGAGATACTGAGCGGTGACATCCCTACCCCCGGCGCCGGCAAGGGTATCTCAAAGGTCAACGCGATTTCTATCGCGTGGCTCGTTGCCGTTATAGCCGGCGCACTCATGCTGACCGGAGAGAGCGCCTGGCTCTACCGCGGCGGCTTTTTGCTGTTTGCCCTCGTCACCGGGCTCCTCATCATCTGCGTGCAGAATACGGAGTGCATCGTGCGTCGTCTGCTGTCGGTCAAGCCGCTCGTCTGGCTGGGCCAGCGCTCGTTCTCGGTCTATCTGGTGCACTATCCCCTACTGCTTCTTATGAACCCCGCAACCCGCACTACCCGCATCGCCTGGTGGGAGCAGGTATTACAGCTTGTACTGATCATTGCGGTAGCCGAGGTTTTCTATCGCCTCGTCGAACGCCCTTGGTCCCACAAGCCGGCCCAACAGGACAGCACGGCAAGAAAGCACGTCCTCGCGCCTGCCATGGTGCTCCCCGCGCTTGGCGCCGCATGCGTCGCCGCACTTGCCTTCGCGCCGCTTGACTGGGCAGGCATCGCCACCGCCCGCGCCGAGCAGCTCCGCCCCGAGCTTGCCCAGAACCCGACCTCATCCCAGGACAACGGAGCCAACGACAAGGGCGCCGAGCCCGCGTCCGGTAAAGATTCCCAGCTCAGCGACACCGCATCCGATGACGCCACCAAGCAAAAACCCAAAGAGGGACCTATCGCCGAAAAGGTCCCCAAGAACTTGGACTGGAAGAGCTTTACCTACGACGAGGCGACCGGGACCTGCGATGCCCGCGTGCTCATGATTGGCGACTCGGTCACTGCGGGCGCACAGTCCGGTATTCAGGCGGCGCTTCCCAACGCGTACATCGACGGCGTGGTGAGCCGCCAGTTCTACACCTTCCAGGATGTCTATGCGCAGGACAGCGCCAACTGCGACCCGAGTGTGGTCATCTGCGCGCTTGGCACCAACGGCCTCATCCGCGACCCCCAACAGGTGCAGGACGTGATTAATGCCGTGGGCGGCAAGCCCATCTACTTTGTGACCGTGCGCGTACCGCTCGAGCTACAGGACCGCAATAACCAGACAATTCGTGGCGTCTGCGCCCAAAACGACAACGCCGGCGTCATCGACTGGAATGGCGCCTCCGAGGGCCACAGCGAATACCTCGTCGACGACGGCACGCACCTCACCCAGGCGGGAATCGACACCTACGCTGTCCTCATACGCCAAGCCATCTGCGGGCACTAGGCAACGCAAAATCGGCGCTTGCGCGGTGCCCACGTTGCGCCCATACATCACACCTGACGTTTTGCTACGCCCCCGCTCGCGGGTTAGAATGGTTAACTGTTTGGAAATAATCCGTACAACCGTTATGGGAGGATACGTGAACCGCACCAAAATCGCGCAGCTCTATACGCACGCCGAGTCGCTCGGTGGCCAGACCGTCACCGTTGCCGGCTGGGTCAAGTCCGTCCGCGACATGAAGAACTTTGGCTTCGTTACACTCAACGACGGCAGCTGCTTCCGCGACCTGCAGGTCGTCATGAACCGCGAGGCGCTCGACAACTACGACGAGATCGCCCATCAAAACGTCTCGGCCGCCCTCATCTGCACCGGTACCGTCAAGCTGACCCCCGATGCGCCCCAGCCCTTCGAGCTTTCTGCCACCTCCATCGAGGTCGAGGGCACGAGCGCCCCGGATTACCCGCTGCAGAAGAAGCGCGCAACCGTCGAGTTCCTGCGCACCCAGCAGCACCTGCGCCCGCGCACCAACCTGTTCCGCGCCGTGTTCCGCATCCGCTCTGTCGCGGCTGCCGCTATCCACCGCTTCTTCCAGGAGCAGGGCTTTGTCTACGTCAACACCCCCATCATCACCACGAGTGACTGCGAGGGCGCCGGCGAGATGTTCCGCGTGACCACGCTCGACCCCAAAAACCCGCCCCTCACCGAGGCCGGCGAGGTCGACTGGAGTCAGGACTTCTTTGGCAAGCATGCGAGCCTCACCGTGTCCGGCCAGCTCAACGCC
>CAUDYH010000138.1 GCA_958453575.1 uncultured Collinsella sp. | reverse complement strand
CATCATGAAAAACGCCGTCGCCTATAGCTACGAGGGCTCGACTATCACGATTGAGGCCAGGCGCCAAGACGATGGTGGCGTGCACGTGCGCTTTATCAATCAGGGCGATCCTATCCCTGCGGCTAAGCTCAAGGTAATCTTTGAGAAGTTCTATCGCCTGGATGCGGCGCGTGCGACCAATCGCGGTGGTGCCGGTTTGGGCCTTGCTATTGCCAAGGAGATCATCGCGGCACACGGCGGTACCGTTGCATGTGAATCGACGCCCGGACACACGATATTCACCATCGAGCTGCCCGCCGCATAGCTAGCGTGCCCTTACAAACACTTGACAATGTGCTCACGTGCGTATGAGCCGCGATTCCTACTATCGATACTGCTGAATTGATATCGATATGGAGGTGTGCGGTATGACGGCTGCTGCGGCTGTGGAGCCCACGGAGCTTGAAGAACTCATGGAAGCGCAGGCCGAGGCCGCGCATGAGCGCGAGGTTGGGGATGCGACTCGCCCCACGGCAGAGGATCTTGCCGCCTCGCCGACGCGCATCGACGTCGAGGGCCTCGACCTGTTCTATGGCGACCACCATGCGCTCAAGGACGTGAATATCAAGATCCGCGACAAGCAGATCACCTCGTTCATCGGGCCTTCGGGCTGCGGAAAGTCCACGTTGCTGCGCTGCTTTAACCGCATGAACGACGGCATCAAGGATTGCCGCATCGAGGGCAAGATTGCGCTCGATGGTCAAGATATCCTGGGCGATTGCGACATCTGCCGTTTGCGCCAGCGCGTGGGCATGGTGTTCCAACGCCCCAACCCATTTCCCATGAGCATCTACGACAACGTCGCCTACGGTCCTCGCGGTATGGGTGTGCGCGACCGCGCCGTGCTCGATGAGCTGGTCGAGGACTCCCTGCGTCGCGCTGCCCTGTGGGACGAGGTCAAGGACAAGCTCAAAGAGTCGGGCCTGGGTCTTTCGGGTGGACAGCAGCAGCGCCTGTGCATCGCCCGCGCACTTGCCGTGCAGCCCGACATTCTGCTGATGGACGAGCCGACCTCGGCGCTCGACCCCGTGTCGACGCTCGTGGTGGAGCAGCTTGCCTGCGAGCTCAAGGAAACCTGCACGCTGGTGGTCGTGACGCACAACATGCAGCAGGCCGCGCGTATTTCCGATTCGGTTGCGTTCTTTTTGCTGGGTGAGCTGGTGGAGCACGCGCCTACCGCGCAACTCTTCAAAAATCCGTCCGATCCGCGCACGGCGGATTATTTGACGGGGCGTTTTGGCTGACGCTGTCTTTTACAGGTGCTTTTAGGGTTAAGATGCGGTCATATCGGCCGCAAAGGGGTTCAACATGATCTATTACGTCGAGGACGATGACAACATCAGGGATTTGACGGTCTACGCGCTGCGCAAGCAGGGAATCGAGGCCGAGGGCTTTTCGTGCGATGGCGAGTTTAAAGCTGCCGTGGCGCGACGGGTGCCCGATGCTGTGCTGCTCGATATCATGCTGCCCGACACCGATGGCTTGGCGATTATGCGCCGCCTGCGTGCCGATCGCCTGACGGCGACGGTGCCCATCATGATGCTTACCGCCAAGGACACCGAACTCGACAAGGTGATGGCGCTCGATGGCGGTGCCGACGATTACCTGACTAAGCCGTTTTCGCTCATGGAGCTTGCGAGCCGCTGCCGCGCACTGCTGCGTCGCGGCGGCATGGTCAAGCAGGCGAGCGATGTGCTCAGTGTGGGCGACATCGTGCTCTTACCCAGCCATCGCGAGGTGACCGTTGCCGGCGAGCCGCTTAAGCTCACCCTGCGCGAGTTCGACCTGCTTGAGTATCTCATGCGCAAGCCCGGCGTGGTCTTTACCCGCGAGTCGTTGCTGCAGAGCGTGTGGGGCTGGGACTTCGACGGCGGTTCGCGCACCGTTGACGTGCACGTGCAGACGCTTCGCCAAAAACTGGGCGAGCATGCCAGCGCCATCGAGACCGTGCGCGGCGTGGGCTACCGCTTGGCTGAGCCTTCTGCCGGTGATGGTGCCGAAGGTGACGACACCGCGTCCACCGCATCGGAGGAGTAACCCGTGGTCTTCGCCCCCCAGGGAAAACAAACGCTGTCGCACCGCGTTTTTGTGACGATCTTTGTTTGCGCCATGGCGGTTATCGTGGCGTTTACGGTGCTGGGTGCGTTCTTTGTGCAAAACACCTTGGCGGATGCCACGAGTGCCAATCTGGCGCAGGAAACCGAGCTCATTGCTGCCGCCCTCGATGAGCAGCAGGAGCCCATCCCGTTCTTGCGTAGCCTCGATCGCGAGGACTTACGCATCACGCTGATTAACAAGGATGGATCGGTTGCCTACGACAACGAGGCGTCGCCTTCCACACTGCCCAACCATGGCGATCGCCCCGAGGTCATCGAGGCCTTTGAGAGTGGTACGGGTTCCGCGGAGCGCGCAAGCTCTACGCTCGACGAGATTATGCTGTATCGCGCCGTCGCCCTTGATAACGGCCAGGTTGTCCGCTTGGCGCAGGCCCAGCCTGGCGTTGCGGCGATTTTGCTGTCGATGGTGGCGCCGATGCTGCTTATCGCAGCAGCGGGTGCGGTACTCTCGTTTTTTATGGCGCGCCGCGAGTCCCGTGCCATCATCGCGCCGTTGCAAGAGGTGGATTTGGACCACCCACGCCGTAGCTATGAGCACGCCTATGCCGAGATGGTCCCCATGCTTGAGCGTATTGAGTCACAGCGCCAGGAGCTCAAGCGCCAGATGGCGGTGCTAGCGGACAACGACCGTATGCGCCGCGAGTTCACGGCGAATATCACCCATGAGCTCAAGACGCCGCTTACGGCGATTTCGGGCTATGCTGAGCTCATTGCAAACGGCATGGTCGAGGGCGAGGACGACCTGCGCAACTTTGGCGGTCGCATCTATCGTGAGGCGGGCCGTTTGGCGGCGCTTGTCAACGACATCCTTACGCTGTCTAACTTGGACGAGGCCGAGCGTGCAACTGAGGGCGAGGCGGTGCCCATTGGGTCCACGGAGCCTATTGAGCTCTCGCGTGCCATCTACGCGGTTGAGCAGCGTCTTGAACAGGTCGCCCGTCAGGCGAATGTGACGATAAGTCATGAGACCAAGCCTGTGGTCATCGAAGGCGTGTCGCGCTTGATCGACGAGCTCATCTATAATCTGGCAAGCAACGCCATCCGCTACAATCGACCCGGCGGTACGGTTACGCTGCAGTGCGGCACCAACGACGAAGGCCATCCGTTCCTCGCGGTCGCCGACACGGGAATCGGTATCGCGCCTGAAGAACAGGGCAAGGTATTTGAGCGGTTCTATCGCGTGGACAAGAGTAGGTCCAAGGCACGCGGCGGAACCGGTCTGGGGCTTGCCATTGTCAAGCATGCGGCCCTGTATCATCACGCCACGCTCGATCTGTCGAGTGAGTTGGGCGTGGGAACCACCATTACGGTGACGTTTCCCATACAGCAGGACGAGCCATTCGCATAGCGATACAACATAGGATATTGATGTAGACGCCGCATTTGACTTTCGGGTGCGGCGTTGTTGTGCAATTTTACGATTGCTTCCGACATTTTTACAGGAGAGCCTGTTTCTTATGTATAGAGTTTGGTCTCGGTAAAAAGATGCGATAACATACGGACAGTTTTGTCAATCCGAACTGGGGAAATGAAAGGCAAGCTGCATGACCCTTCTCGAACTGTTCCAGCTGCTCAAAAAGCACCTTAAGCTGGTCATCACCCTTCCGGTGGTCTGCGCGATCGCCATGGGCATCGTGTCCTTTGTTGCGATGGACAACACCTACACCGCGACGACGAGCATGTACATTCTCGCCAAGACCGACGATAGCGGTCAGATGAGCTACAACGATCTCTCGGCGAGCCAGATGCTTTCCAACGATATCGCCACGCTGCTGGATAGCGATAGCGTTAAGAGCGGCGCCGCCAAGGAACTGGGACTCACCGATCTGGATGACTACAAGGTGTCTGTTTCCTCCGAGACCACCACGCGTGTCATTACGCTTTCGGTTACCGGCACCGATGCCAAGGAGACGGCTAAGGTCGCAAAGGCCATAGCTAGCTCGGTGAGTACGGTCGCTCAGAACGTCGGCGCTGCCCAGAGCATCAACGTTATCGACGAGGCTAAGACCCCCGAAGCCCCCAGCGGTCCCAAGCGTATGCTGTACGTTGCTGTCGCGTTCCTCGCGGGCATCTTTATCGCAGTTGCCTATGTCGTTTTGGCAGACATGCTCAATACCCGCATCCGCGGTGCCGAAGAGGCAGAAGAGCTCCTGGGTATTCCCGTTGTTGGCCGAATTCCGGCTATGAAAGGTGGTAAATAGGCATGGCTAAGGCAAAGAACACCGATAAGCTCGTTGTGCAGAATGCCGCCAAGACCCTTCTGGCCAACATCCGCTTTGCGAGCGTGGATGACCCCATTCGCACCATCACCGTTACCTCCTCGATTCCCAACGAGGGCAAGTCTACGGTTTCCATTAACCTTGCTCAGGCAATCGCCACGAGCGGCAAGAGTGTCCTGCTGGTCGAGGCTGATATGCGTCGCAGGTCCCTTGCCGATATGCTCGGCGTCCGCTCCCGCGGCGGACTCTATGCAGTCCTGTCCGAGCAGGTTTCTATCGACCAGGCGATTGTCGAGACGGGTCAGAAGAACTTCTACTTCCTCGATGCCGAGCCGCACATTCCCAATCCTGCCGACATCATCGTCTCCCATCGCTTTGCC